>NZ_JBPXMD010000047.1:0-42608 GCF_051918855.1 Streptosporangium sp. H16 | reverse complement strand
CGGACACGGGGAACGCTCCGGCGCAAGCCGGAAGCTGCCTGAGAGCGCGCTCACCACAGCACACTCACAAGCAACGGTTACAGCATGGGGACCGTCAAATCAGTTGCCGACGCCGCGCCCGGGTGCGAAGACTGGATGGTCACCCGTGTCACGCGGGTGGCGGTGATCCGACGGGGCGGCCACCGGGAGCGGTGGCACGGGAGAGACCGGTCGAGAGGGGATGGTGTTCCGGCCTGCCATGTCCCGGACGGCTCTCACCCCGTCAGAACACCGTGAGGAGCGTGCCGCCTGCCGATGCCCCCTGACACCGGAACCACCACATCCAAAGCAGACAACACAAACAACACAGACACCTCGGCCGCCGACACGGAATCCCCGCCCCGGCAACCCCTCTCCCCGCGCCGCGCCAGGGCCGCCTCCCTGTGGCGGTTGAGGTCCTACCTCCGCCCGTACGTCGCCCGCCTGGTCGCCATCTGGCTGGTGTCCTTCGCCGCGGTCGCGATCGGCATCGCCATCCCGCTGATCGGCAGGGAGATCATCGACGGCCCCGTCGCCCGGGGCGACACCGGGGCCGTACCTCCCCTCGCGCTGCTGGCCCTGACCCTGGGCGTGGTCGAGGCACTGCTCGTCTTCCTGAGGCGGTGGCTGCTGGCCGACGCCGTCCTGGGCCTGGAGACCAGCATCCGCGACGACCTCTACGGCCACCTGCAGCGGCTGCCGATGGGGTTCCACGCCTCCTGGCAGTCGGGCCAGCTGCTGTCCCGGGCGACGACCGACCTGTCGACGATCCGGCGCTTCCTCGGCTTCGGCCTGCTCTTCCTCGTCCTGACCACCGTCCAGATCGCGACGGTGACCGGGTTGCTGCTCCACATGTACTGGCCGCTCGGGTTGCTGGTCGTGGCCTCGGCGGTGCCGATCGTGTTCACCACCCTGCGCTTCGAGCGCACGTACATCACCATCTCCCGCCGGGTCCAGGACGAGCAGGGCGACCTCGCCACGGTCGTCGAGGAGTCGGCGGCCGGCATCCGTACGATCAAGGCCTTCGGCCGCGGTCGGTACGTCTCCGGGATCTTCGAGGAAGGAGCGCTGAAGGTCTACCGGACCTCGATGGAGAAGGTCCGCCTGTCGGCCAGGTTCTTCACCTTCCTCGAGGTGATCCCGAACATCACCCTCGCGCTCGTGCTGCTGCTCGGCGCCCTGGCGGTCGGCTCGGGCACGCTGACGCTGGGCACGCTGGTGGCCTTCGCCACCCTGATGCTGCAGCTGGTCTGGCCCGTCTCCGCGCTCGGCTTCATCCTGACGATGGGTCAGGAGGCGATGACCGCGGCGGACCGGGTGATGGAGGTGCTCGACACCGAACCGGAGATCGTCGGGGGCACCGGCGCGATCGAGCGGCCCCGGGGGCACCTGCGCTTCGAGGGGGCGTGCTTCGCCTTCCCCGGTGCCGCCGAACCGGTGCTCCACGACGTCTGGCTGGAGGTGCGGCCGGGAGAGACGGTGGCGGTCGTGGGCGCGACGGGGTCGGGCAAGACCACGCTGACCTCCCTGGTGCCGCGGCTGTACGACGTCGGCGCCGGCCGGGTCACGATCGACGGGGTCGACGTCCGCGACCTGCCGCTGCCCGTGCTGCGCTCGATGGTCGCCACGGCCTTCGAGGAACCGACGCTGTTCTCGATGAGCGTCAGGGAGAACCTCACGCTGGGGCGGCGCGACGCGAGCGAGGAGGAGATCGCGGAGGCGCTGCGGATCGCCCAGGCCGGATTCGTCCACGCGCTGCCGTGGGGGCTGGAGACCAGGATCGGCGAGCAGGGCATGTCCCTGTCCGGCGGCCAGCGCCAGCGGCTCGCGCTGGCCCGCGCGGTTCTCAGCCGTCCCAGGATCCTCGTGCTGGACGACACGCTCTCTGCCCTGGACGTCGAGACCGAGGCCCTGGTGGAGGAGGCGCTGCGGCACGTGCTGCGCGAGGCCACCGGGATCGTCGTCGCCCACCGGGCCTCCACCGTGCTCCTCGCCGACAGGGTGGCCCTGCTGCTCGACGGCACGATCGCGCATGTCGGCGAGCACCACGAGCTCATGGCGAGCGTGCCCGAGTACCGCGCGCTGCTGTCGGCCGACCCGGACGCAGAGGAGGCACGGCTGTGAGCGTGACCGAACCTTCCACCCAACCTTCGAGACCTTCCTCCGGACCCTCCCCTGCCGAGACCGCGAACGGATCCCGGGAGTGGCGGGGGGTCGCGGCGGAGAACCAGGACGAGCTGTCGGCGCGGGTGTCGTTCCTGCTGCGCGACAGGTCCAGGCGGCTGCTCGGCGACCTGCTGCGCCCGTACCGCAAAGAGATCATCCTGCTCGTCGCGATCATCGTGACCTGCAACGTCGCCTCGCTCGCGATCCCCTACCTGGTCAAGGTGGGCATCGACGCGGGCATCCCGCCGATGGTGGCGGGCGCGGGACCGCGGACGCTGGTGACGGTCGTCGCGGCGATCCTGACGGCGGCGGTCGTCCAGCTGGTGACCCGGCGGATATTCCTCAGGATGGCCGGGCGCATCGGCCAGGGCATCCTGCTGGAGCTGCGGCGGCGGGTGTTCGTCCACTTCCAGCGGCTGTCGCTGTCGTTCCACGAGGACTACACCTCGGGCCGGGTCGTCTCCCGGCTCACCTCCGACATCGACGCCATCTCCGAGATGCTGCAGTCGGGGTTCGACGACCTCGTCACCGCCGTGCTGACGCTGGTCGGCACGGCGGTCCTGCTGCTCGTCCTGGACGTCCACCTCGGCGTGGTCGCGCTGCTTCCGCTGCCGGTCCTGATGCTGTTCACCGGTTGGTTCCGGCGGCAGTCGAGCATCATCTACCGCAGGACCCGGGAGACCGTGGCCCTGGTGATCGTCCACTTCGTGGAGTCGATGGCCGGCATGCGCGCGGTCCAGGCGTTCCGCGGGGAGCCGCGCAACCAGGAGATCTTCTCCCACCTGAACGCCGACTACCGCGACGCCAACCGGCGGAGCATGCACCTGATCGCGATCTTCTCACCGGGCGTCAAGCTGATCGGGAACGTGACGATCGCGGCCGTCCTGCTCTACGGGGGCACGCTGGCGATCCAGGGTGAGGTCACGGTGGGCGTGCTGGCCGCCTTCCTGCTCTACCTGCGCCAGTTCTACGAGCCGATGCAGGAGATCAGCCAGTTCTACAACACCTTCCAGTCCGCCGGGGCTGCGCTGGAGAAGCTCTCCGGCGTGCTGCAGGAGCGTCCCGTGGTGGCCGAACCCGACGACCCGGTGACGCTGGAGCGGCCACGCGGGAGAGTCGAGTTCCGGGGCGTGGAGTTCTCCTATCTGGACGGCACCCCCGTGCTGCCTCGGCTGGACCTGGTGGTCCCCGCCGGGCAGACCGTGGCACTGGTCGGCACCACGGGGGCGGGCAAGACCACGCTGGCGAAGCTGGTCTCCAGGTTCTACGACCCGGTGGCGGGCCGGGTGCTGCTGGACGGCGTCGACCTGCGCGACCTCGGCGAGGAGTCGCGGCACGCCGCGGTGGTCCTGGTTACCCAGGAGAACTTCCTGTTCAGCGGGTCGGTGGCGGACAACATCAGGTTCGGTCGGCCGGGCGCGAACATGACCGACGTGGTGGCGGCGGCCCGCTCGATCGGCGCCGACGCGTTCGTCTCCGCGCTTCCCGAGGGGTACGACACCCAGGTCGGCAAGCACGGCGGCCGCCTGTCGGCCGGGCAGCGGCAGCTGGTGGCGTTCGCGAGGGCGTTCCTGGCCGACCCGGCGGTGCTGATCCTCGACGAGGCGACGTCCAGCCTGGACGTCTCCAGCGAGCGGCTGGTGCAGCGGGCGATGCGGACCATCCTGGCGGACCGGACGGCCCTGATCATCGCGCACCGCCTGTCGACCGTCGAGATCGCCGACCGGGTGCTGGTGATGGACGGCGGCAGGATCGTGGAGGACGGCCCGCCCGGCGAGCTCGTCCGGCGGGCGGGCCGCTACGCCGACCTGCACCGCGCCTGGCTCGACAGCATCTCCGACCACCGCGACGTCCCCGGCTGACCCACCCGGCGGCCGGGCCCTGCGAGCTCGTCGGGCGGGCGAGCCGCCACTCGTTCGAGTCCCGCGACGTCCCCGGCCACGTCAGACAGGGCGCGCTCAGGACAGGGCTCACCCAGAGGACGGAGTGCGCTCGGAAGACAGGGCGCGGCCCGAGCCGGAACCGGGTGCCCGGAATGTCGGGCACCCGATTTCCGGCGGACCCTGAACCCCGGGAACGGGACCCGCGTATCTCAGGGCGGAACGGCACGAATGATCCTTCCCACCCGCAGGAAAGGGGCAGTGATCTCGATGAGCACCCGGCGGTCGCGCAGAAGACGGTCTCTGACCGCCACCTTGCTGGTCTCCGCCATACTGGCCGCCGGGTGCTCGTCAGCGGCCGTGACGACCGGGGCCGCAGTCCAGGCGGTGGGACTGGCCGACGATCGGGCGGACGCGGACGTCCGCTTCTCCCAGGAGATGATCCCCCACCATCGCCAGACGATCCGGCTCGCCGGCCTGGTGGACGGCCGGAGCGAGAACCCGTACGTGCGCGACCTGGCCGCGAAGATCAGGAAGCACGAGGCCGCCGACATCGACCTGATGTCCGGCTGGCTGCGGTCGTGGCAGGTCGAGGTGCCGGCGGAGGGCGACCACGCCGCGCACGACATGCCGGGCATGCTGTCCGCCGCCCAGTTCTCGTCCCTGGAGGGACGGTCGGGTGCCGCCTTCGACAAGCTGTGGCTGAGCGTGCTGGGCAAGCACCTCGACAGCGGTGTCCAGATGGCCCAGGTCGTGATCGCGCTGGGCAGGCACCGGCCCACCGCCCGGCTGGCGGAGAAGATGGTCACCGGGCAGCGCGCCCTGATCGCCGAGATCGGGAAGAAGCTCGCCTGAGCCGCCGTACCTCCGGGTGGCGGGCCGTCCAGGAGCGGCCCGCCACCCGGACGCGTCGAGGGCGCGACATGAAGATCGTCCCACACCTCACGCGATCGAACGACTACAGAGAGTAGCGTGCGTTGTGAAGTTGATCTACGAGGACACCCATCACGACAGAATGGGAGTTCAGCGTTGGTGTCACAACGGTCCAGATCCGCCCTCACCGCGTTGGCCTGTGCCCTGCTGGCGCTACTGGCCGTACCGGGGCCGGTGGCGGCCGATACCGGTGCGCACGCCGCCACCGACGCGCGGCAGGCCGTCACGCGAGTCGCCGCCGCGCCCTGTGTCCGGCCGGGGCAGACGACCTACCCCGTCGACTACTACTGGAAGAACGCGTTGGGCATGAGGCTGGGCAGCGGGTCGATCTCGGTCGGCACCTCCCCGTCCCTGTGGGGCGGGCAGATCACGCCGGGCGGCACCTTCACCCTCACGCTGGCGCACCGCACGGCCCAGTGGCCGCTGCTGGTCAGCCGCTACACCACCACGTGGGATCTGTCGTCACTGCTGGCCCACGCCGACGTCGTCGGCCAGTCGGGGACCGGCACCATCAGCGGCAACACCCTTTCGATCGCCTCGTCGGGCACCAAGACCGGCCCCTCCCCGAAGGTCATCACCTTCCAGGTCAGGCAGGGCATCGCCGGGGGCGCCATGACGATCCGGCCGACCGGGATCAGCAGCGTCATCGCCGCTCCCGGCCAGCTCGGGAACAACACGGCCGCCCCCGCGATCCAGATCGCCGACGGGCAGTCCATCTCGCCCACCAGAGCCGTCAACGACACCGCCACCGCCGGGCAGGGCACGGCCGTCAGCGTGCCCGTCCTGGCCAACGACACCGCGACCTCACCGACGATCAGCGGCGTCACCCAGCCCGCCCACGGCACCGCGACGATCTCCGGCGGCAACGTGGTCTACACACCCGCCACGGGCCTCGGCGGCACCGACACCTTCACCTACACCGTCACCACCGCCTGCGGAACCAGCACCGCGACGGTCACGGTCGTCGTCACCTGCGCCTACACACCGGTCACCCTGGTCAACGGCGGTTTCGAGGCGCCACCCGTGACCACGATCGACTGGTCCATCCCCGACGCCTCCGTCAACCCGAGCGTCGGCTGGCGCACCACCGCCACCGACAACAAGCTGGAGTTCTGGCCGGGCGGCGCGAGCGGGGTTCCGGCGGCCGAAGGCCGGCAGTTCGCCGAACTCAACGCGAACCAGGTCTCCACGCTCTATCAGGACGTGCCCACCGTGCCGGGAACGCCGATGACCTGGTCGCTGTATCACCGGGGCCGCCTCGGCACCGACGTGATGCGGGTGCTCATCGGCGCCCCGGGCGCGACCGTGGCGCAGACTCCCACGGGGCCTCCTCCCCTGACATCTCCGACGACGACACCGCCTGGCGTCAGTACACCGGGGTGTACATCGTGCCTTCGGGACAGACCACCACACGATTCTCCTTCGAGTCGGTCTCGGCCGCGGGTGGCAGCCAGGGGGCGGGCAACTTCCTGGACGGCGTGGTGTTCCAGACGCCGCCCTGCCTGCCCATGACCAGGAGCACATGAAGGCCGGCGGAGTCCTGGGGCGCGCACCGCGAACCGACCGGCCGCCGCGCGACCACCCGGGTCCCTGACCGTCACACACGACACACGACACCCGGCCGAGGAGCGAGGGCCGCCCGGACGGAAACCGACGGACAGCTCCCGCGTCCCGCGAACCCGCCGTACACGGCACGAAGGCCCCTCTCGCCGGAGCGAGAGGGGCCTTCGTGCGATATGGCGGCCCGGAGCGCGCCGGGCTCAGCTGGCGGTGCCCGCGGTCTCCTGCTCCCCGGCGCGGCGCCTCTCCTCCTCCTCGATGGCCTCGACCGTCTCGTTGTCGCGGTCACGGCGGTACTCGCGGACCGAGTAGGCGATGGCGGCGGCCCAGATGACGGCGATGGTGATGTAGGCGAAGGTCTGGACGCCGCTGGAGGCGTCGATCCAGTCGCTGCGCAGCAGGGTCCTGACATTGGTCAGGATGATGACACCGCCGACGGCGGAGCCCAGGATGCGCGGCGGGATGTGCCGGACCAGCCAGGCGGCGATGGGGGCCGCGATGACGCCGCCGATCAGCAGCACGGCGACCCAGGAGAAGCCGATGTTCTCGGAGCCGATGCCGACGAAGAAGCCGATGCTGGCGGCGATGGCGACCAGGAACTCGCTGGCGTCGATGGAACCGATCACCTTGCGCGGCGCCAGGCGGCCGCTGGCCAGGATCGCCGGGGTGCCGACCGGGCCCCAGCCGCCGCCACCGGTGGCGTCGACGAAGCCGGCGACCAGGCCGAGGGGGGCGAGGAAGCGCTTGCGCAGCGGCTTGCCCAGGTTGCCGCGCGGGAGGCCGAAGGCCGTGAAGCGGATCAGGACGTAGGCGCCCAGCGCGAGCAGGATGATCGACATGACCGGTGCCGCGACCTCGGTGGAGAGGCCGGACAGGAAGGTGGCTCCCGCGAACGCGCCGACGGCGCCGGGAACACCGATCTTGGCGACGACCTTCCAGTCGATGTTGTTGAAGCGCCAGTGGGATATGCCCGAGGCGAGGGTCGTGCCGATCTCGGCGAGGTGGACGGTGGCCGAAGCGGCGGCGGGGTTGGTGCCGATGGCCAGGAGCAGCGTCGTCGAGGTGACACCGTAGGCCATGCCGAGGCTGCCGTCGACGAGCTGTGCCGCGAAGCCGACCAGGCCTAAGAGGATGAGCGCACGCACAACGCTCCCCTTCCTGTTTTTCCTACTCTGTTGATAGGAATTATCGTGATTGAATGCCACGGCGACGTCAAGTCACGTTTCGAGCAAGGCGTCTCAAGGTATGGGAATCTTCATCCCACGCGCGGCGCACAGTGCACCGTCACACCCCGCGTCGCCGGCCGGCCGCCCTCGCACCGAGGTCAGCCCGCCGGCGCCGGAGAAGGCCGGTGGGGTCAGTGACCGACGGAGTCGGAGTCGGTCGCGGCGGCCTCGCCCCGGTCGAGGGAGGACAGCTCGGAGACCTCCTCGGGGGTGAGGGCGAAGTCGAAGATGTCGGCGTTGGCCCTCATCCGTTCGGGGCTGGACGACTTCGGCACGGTGATCAGGCCGAGCTCGATGTGCCAGCGCAGCACGATCTGGGCGGGGGTCCTGCCGTGCCGCTCGGCGGCGGCCGTGACGACCGGCTGCGCCAGCAGGTCGCCGCCCTGCCCGATGGGGCCCCAGGACTGGGTGGCGATCCCGTGGGCGGTGTCGTAGGCGCGGGGCTCGTCACGGGTGAAGAACGGGTTGAGCTGGATCTGGTTCACGTCGGGCACCACGCCGGTCTCGGCGAGGAGCCGATCGATGTGGGCCGGCTTGAAGTTCGACACGCCGATCGCCCGCACGCGACCGTCCTCCAGCAGCTTGACCATGCCCTTCCACGCCTCCACGTAGCGGTCCTTGCGCGGCAGCGGCCAGTGGATCAGGTAAAGGTCGGCGTAGTCGAGGCCGAGCCGGTCCAGGCTGGCCCGGTACGCCTCCTGGGCGGCGTCGTATCCGTGCCACTCGCCGTTCAGCTTGGTGGTGACGAACAACTCCTCCCTCGGCACTCCGCTCGCCCGCAGCCCGCGCCCCACGCCGGTCTCGTTGCGGTACGCGTAAGCGGTGTCCACCAGCCGGTAGCCCATCTCGACGGCCTCGGCGACCGCGACCTCCGCCTCCTCGTCCGACATGGGCCAGGTGCCCAGGCCGACCTGCGGGATGTCCGCGCCGTTGACCAGCTTCAAGGTTGGGATGTCCAGAACAGTCATGGCCGACAGCCTTCCACGCCGGGCCCGGCGAGCCGTCGCCGGGGAGCGGTCACGCCGGGCGCGTCGCCTCGGGGAGACGCTCGCGGACGAAGAACGTCCCGGCCAGGGCGGCCAGGGCCAGGAGGGTGAGGACGATCCCGTAGTACGTGGTGAGTTCGACGAGGGGCAGGTGGCCCGCGACGACCCCGGCGGCGGTGGCGGGGATGCTCATGGCGAGGTAGCTGACGATGTAGAAGGCGGCCATCAGCCCGGCCCGCTCGTGCGGGGCGGCGGCCGGCAGCAGGGTGCGCGCGGCGCCCTGGAAGCCCGCGCCGAAGCCCAGCCCGGCGACGACCGTACCGGCGAAGAACAGCACTCCCGAGCCGGCGTTGACACCGAGCAGGGTCACGACGACGCCGAAGGCCAGCAGTGCGGAGGCCACCCGCATGGCGCGCCGGGCGGGGACCGCCCGCAGGGCGAGGATCGCGACGGTGCCGCTGATGGTCAGCGCGAAGAGCAGCAGCCCGCCCACCACGACCGATCCCGAGCCGGTGACCTCGCGCGCCAGGGACGGCCCCAGGGACAGGTAGAACCCGCCGAGCGCCCACCCGGCCACGGTGATCGGGGTGACCAGCAGCAGGACCCGGCGCGCCCCTGCGGGCACGCTGACGCGCGGGCGCAGCGAGGCCAGCGCGCCCGCCCGGCGGCCGGCGGACTCGGGCAGGAGGAGGATGGCGGCGCCCTGCAGCACGAACGCGACGGCCAGGACGAGGAACACCGTCCGCGTCGGCGCGGGCAGGTACTGCACGAGCAGGCTCGATCCCAGGCCGCCCGCCGCCAGGCCCAGGGCGGGCGTCACGCTGTTGACCAGCGGGCCGCGCGTCCGGTCGGCGTCCAGCAGGCCCGCTCCCAGCGCCCCGGTCGCGGCCCCGGTGGCGAAGCCCTGCAGGACGCGCGCGACCACCAGGGCGGTCACCCCGTCGGCGGAGGCGAAGATCGCCATCGCGACCGTCTCGAGCGCCACCGCTCCGAGGATCACCGGGCGGCGCCCGACGTGGTCCGACAGGGAGCCCACGGTGAGCAGGGCCACCAGCAGGCTGACGGCGTAGACGGCGTAGACCGCGGTCAGGACGCTGGAGGAGAAGCCCCAGTGGCCCTGGTACACGGCGTACAGCGGGGTGGGCGCGCTGGCGGCGGCCATGAACGTCGTCAGGGTCGTCGCCAGGAGCACCACGGCCGCGCCGGCCCCCAAGCGGACCCGCTGGGCGGGCAACGTCGAAGTCACGGTGGACATGGAGGAACTCCCGAAGCTTTAAAGCAAAGGATTTGCGTTAGCAACGTACACACCTCGGACCACTGAAGCAAATATTTTGCGTTAAGCTCGGTGCATGGCGACGAGGCAGGCGGTACGCACCGGGGGACGGAGCGCGCGGGTGCAGCAGGCCGTCCACGAGGCGGTACGGGATCTCCTCGCCGAGCGCGACCGAGCCGACCTGACCGTTCCGCTCGTCGCCGCCCGCGCGGGCGTGACCCCCTCGACCGTCTACCGCAGATGGGGTGACCTGCAGGAACTGCTGGCCGACGTCGCCCTTGAGCACATGCGGCCCGACGGCCCCCCGGCCGACCTCGGCAACCTGCGGGACGACCTCGCGACGTGGGCCGAGGAGTGGCTGGAGGAGATGTCCTCCCCCACCGGGCGCGCGTTCACCCGCGACGTGGTCGCCGGCGACGACGACGGCAGGAGCGCCGGACAGTGCTGCGCGTACACCAGCAGCCACATCCAGACCATCCTCACCCGCTCCGCCGGGCGCGGCGAGGACGTGCCCACGCTGGACGCGGTGCTGGACCACGTGGTCGCGCCGATGACGTACCGGCTCCTGTTCATGAGCGACTCCCTCGCTCCCGGATACGGCCGCGCCCTGGTCGACGCCCTGCTGGGCTCCCGGTAGCGGCCGGGCGGGGAAGCATCGGATCCGTCCGCGGCGCTGTGTCTTCGGCGCCTTCGGCGCCTTCGTGTGCGCCGCCCCGATCGGCTCCGCGGGCGGTGCCGACCCGGCACGGCGGGAGAGGAGCCACCGCGGAAGGCGGTTCGCAAGCGGGCCGCAACCGGGCCCTCCTATAAAGGGTCGCGTTCCCGTATGGTCCATCGGGCGGGCCCCTCCCCCTCGGGATGTCACCCGCACCGGCCTGTCCACGAGCTCCCGCCCGGCACCGCTCTCCCCCGCCGGCGGATCCGCGCGCCCCGGGGGAGACAGTGAGAGAGACATGCCCAGCCTTACCCGCCTGCTCGCCGGGGCCGTGATCGTGCTGCCCGCCCTGCTGCCCGCCCTGCTGCCCGCCCCCGCGGCGTCGGCCCACGCCGTTCAGGACACCCACGCCGTCCAGGACGGCCGGAGCGCGCGGGACGACCGGGCGGCGGGGAGCGCCGCCGGTTGCAGGCCCGGCAGCGGTCCCAAGCTGGCCGGCAGGGACCTCACCCGGATCACGCTGCCCGCCGACCTCTCCTGCGCCGACCTGCGGAGGGCGAGGCTGGACGGCGTGGTCGTGCGCAGCCTCCTCACCGGGGCCGACCTGCGGGGCGCCTCGCTCAAGGGCGCCCGCCTCGGGAACGCCGAGATGGCCGGGGCCAAGCTGCGCGGGGCCGACCTGACGGAGGCGGAGCTGTACTACGCGAACCTGCGCGGCGCCGACCTGCGCGAGGCGACCATGGACGACTCGCTGCCCTACGGCACGCACTTCGAGGGTGCCGACCTGAGCGGGGCCACGATGGTGCGCGCCAGGACGTACGGAGCCCAGTTCGACGACGCGAAGCTGGTCGGCGTCGACCTCACCGACGCCGACGCCTACGGCGTGGACCTGCGCCGAGCCGATCTCACCGGTCTCAAGGCGCCCAAGGCCCGCATGTACGACTCCACGATGATCAAGGCCGTGTTCCGGGACGCCGACCTGCGGGGCGCGCAGTTGCGCGGGTCGGTGCTGGACGGCGCGACCTTCCAGGGCGCCGACCTCGGCGGGACCGAGCTGCGCGAGGCCACGGGCGCGCTGCTGGCGGGCAGCAAGGGCATGCCCAAGGACCTGCCGACCCCCGACCCGGCGTGCGCGCCGGGCAGCGGGCAGAAGTACGCGGGCTGGGACCTGACCTCGGTCGCCGAGTTCCCCCGGGACCTGAGCTGCGCCGACCTGACCGGCGCCAAGCTGGACGGGGTCGACCTGGGCAGCGTCAAGCTGGACCGGGCGATCCTGCGCGACGTCTCGGCCACCGGGGCCACGATCCGCTACCTCAAGGGCGCCGACCTGCGCGGCGCGCGCCTGGAGCGCGCCAAGCTCGGCAGCGTCGAGCTGATGGGGGCCGACCTGACGGGGGCGCGCATGGCGAGGGCGGAGCTCGGCAGCGCCAAGCTCGCCGGGGCGAACCTGTCGAAGGCGGACCTGTCGGGGGCGGCGTTCGGCAGCGCCGACCTGACGCAGGCCAGGCTGGGCGGCGCCGACCTGCGCGATGCGGAGTTCGGCAGCGCCAGGGCCGACCGGGCCGACTTCACCGGTGCCAGGATGGAGCGGGCCGACCTGAGCAGCGGCAAGTTCCAGGACGCGGTCTTCCGCGGGGCGACGCTGACCGACGCCGACCTGAGTTTCGCCGAGCTGCGGGGGGCCACCTTCGTGGACGCCGAGGTCACCGGCATGAAGACCGGCCACGCCAAGGACGCCGACCTGTCCGGGTCGTCCAGCCGGATGGCGATCGGCTGGGTGATCCTCCTCTCGCTGGTGGGCCTGGTCGCGCTCTGGGTGCTGGTCAAGGTGGTCGCGCGCGGGCGGCGGCTCGCGAAGGCGGTCAAGCGAGAGGTGGCCGAGCGGGCGGCCCGCCTGGAGAAGACCAGGCTGTCGCAGGAGGAGAACGTGACGCGGCTGGGCGAGGAGATCGACCGCCTGGCCGACGGGGGCGAGGGCGGCGACGACGTCAATTGGCACCGGGCCCTGGACGCCTACGACGCGGCCAAGCAGGCGCTGGCTGCCGCCCGCGACATCGACGAGGTCAAGGCCGTCGACATCATCGTGGCGCGGGGGCGTGACGCGTTGAGGGGACGCACCGCGAGGTAGGAACCGCCAGGCGGGAACCGGCGCCTCCGTCGCGCGGGGGCGGCGCCCAGGCGGTCGTCCCCACCGGGAAGAGGTAGCGGGCCGGCCGTCCCGGGCAAGGACGCCGGTTTCCCGCCACCGACCGGACGGACGCGTCGCCGATCAGACGCGCGGCCCGAGGAACAGGCCACCGCTCGCGTCGATGACCTGACCGGTGATCCAGCGCGCGGCGTCGGTGGCGAGGAACGCGACCACGTCGGCGACGTCGCCGGGCCCGCCCAGGCGATCGAGCGCCGTCGTCCCGGCGATGAGCTCGGCCAGGCCGGGCACTTCGAAGACCGCTGCGTTCGTCGCCGTACGGGTGGCGCCGGGAGCGACCGCGTTCACCGTGATCCCCCGGACTCCGAGCTCGTTGGCCAAGGTCATGCTCATCGTCTCGACCGCGCCCTTCGTCATGGCGAAGGACGTCTGGGCGGGGTTGGCCATCCGGGTCGCCACGGACGAGATCGTGACGATGCGGCCACCGTCGCGGAGCAGCGGCAACGCCCGCTGGATGATGAAGTACGGCGCTCGCACGTTCACCGCGAAGAGGTGGTCGAACTCCGTCCGCGTCGTGGCTCCGAGCGGGCCGGCGGGCGCGGCCGCCGCGTTGTTGACGAGGATGTCGAGTGGCCGCCCGGCCAGACCGGCCTCGACTCCCGCGAAGAGTGTCTCGACGTCGTCGTCCACGCCCAGCTCCGCCCTGACGGCGAGCGCGGTCCCACCGGCACGCTCGATCTCGTCGACCGTCGCCGTCGCGCCGTCCTCGTCCGTGCCGAAGTGCACGATGACCACCGCCCCCTTCGCCGCCAGCCGGACCGCGATCGCCTGCCCGATGCCGCGCGACGCGCCGGTCACGAGAGCCGTCCTGCCGATCAGATCGTTCATGCCGACCACCTCATCTCGTTAGTCACTACCAATCTGGTAGTAACTACCAACCTGGTAGGGTCTATCACATGTCCGACCAGCACTCAACCCTGCGAGCGCAACGGAGAGCCGAGACGCAGCGCATGATTCAGGCACACGCGGTACGGCTGTTCACCGAGCGCGGATACGACGCCACGACCGTGACCGACGTCGCCGAAGCCGCGGGCGTGTCGCCCATGACCGTGTACCGGCACTTCCCCACGAAGGAGGACCTCGTGCTCGTCGACCAGCACGGCCGTCTGGTCGCGGAGCGGATCGTCGCGTCGTCCGCCGCGCAGCCCCTGGTCCGCCGCATC
This sequence comes from Streptosporangium sp. H16, assembly GCF_051918855.1. Taxonomy (NCBI): domain Bacteria; kingdom Bacillati; phylum Actinomycetota; class Actinomycetes; order Streptosporangiales; family Streptosporangiaceae; genus Streptosporangium; species Streptosporangium sp. H16. The sequence goes on along the minus strand of NZ_JBPXMD010000047.1, from coordinate 28,542 downwards.
GGCGGCGCGCTCATCGACTCGGCCGCGACGTTGACCCGTGGCGCTCGCGGAGACGACGTGGAGACGGGCGAGCGGTTCCTGCTCGCCCGCCTCCGGCTCATGATCTCGACGCCGGCCCTGCGGGCCAGGCACCTGGACAACCACTACGCCCTTCAGCGGGCGATCGTCGACGCCCTCGGGGACGACGCCACCGATCCCGACACGGCGTTCCACGCCCAGGTGGCGGCCAGTGCCTGCCTGGCCGCCATGCACACGGCACTGGTGCGCTGGGCCGAGGACGACGGGCGGACCGAGCTGCCCGACGTGATCGCGAAGGCGCTCGCCGCCGCCTTCGGCGACGACGTCGGGGACCGTCGATGACCTTCACCGGGATCCCCGGCGGGGCGCATGTCGCGCGAGCCGCAGCGGCCACGTTCTCAGACATTCCTTGACACGAATATTCTCTATGAAGAATACTTTTCTTCATGGATGCGCTCCTCACCGCACTGGCCGACCCGGCCCGATGGCGGCTCGTGAACCTGCTGGCCGAGCGGCCCCGGTCGGTCGGTGTCCTCGCCCAGCTCGCCGGGGCGCGTCAGCCGCAGACGACCAAGCACCTGCAGACCCTTGAGCGCGCCGGCCTCGTCACCTGCCGGCGCATCGGCCAGCGCCGCGTCTACGCGCTCCAACCCGGTCCTCTACGGGAGGTGGCGGCCGTGCTCGGCCGGCTCGCCGACGCCGCGGACCGGCCTGGTGGCCCGCGCGAGGCCTACGACCGCCACGGGCTCAGCCTCCACGCGGAACGGCTCGCCGCCGAGGAGCCGGGCTGGGCCGACGGCCGCATGTTCAGGTTCCTCCGGTCACTGACGGCGCGTCCCGAGGTGGTCTGGCGCCACCTGACCGAGGCCTCCCTGCTCGCCCGGTGGTGGACGCCCGACGACCTCCGCGTCTCCGAGCTCGTGTTCGAGGCGCGACCGGGCGGGCGGATCGTCCAGGAGTACCGCGACGCCGAGGACGCCGACGGCTCCGACCTGGTCGCCGGGCGCGCGGAGGGAGTCGTCGACGACGTACGCCCCGGCGAGCGCCTCTCCTACCGGCTCTCCCCGCTGCTTCCCGGCGGCGGCCTCGCCTTCACCGCCCACCTCGACCTCGGCCTCCGGCCCACCGGCACCGGCACGGACCTCGACGTCCACTACCGGATCACCGACAGCACGGTCGACTCCGCCGACTTCCTCGCGGGCATCGAGATCGGCTTCGGCCAGAGCCTCGACAAGCTCGTGGCGACCCTCGCCGCGAACCCGCACGACACCGCCGACACCGCCGACAGCAGCGGCAGCACCGGCAGCACCGAGCATGACCCCGACACGAGGAGCACGAAGTGACACAGCAGACCGGCGGCCGCAGGGTCGTCACCAACATGAGCCTCTCCCTCGACGGTCACTACGCTGGGCCGGGCGACCCTCGGGACATGGGCTGGGTGATGCCGTACGCACACACCGATGTCGCCCGCGACCACCTGACCAGCCTCTGGGAGCCGGCGACGACGGCTCTGCTCGGGCGGGTCAACGCCGAGGGGTTCCTCGGCTTCTGGCCCACCGTCATCGGCGTGGAGGGGGTCGACCCGCGTGACGAGGGCTTCGCGAAGTGGCTCGTCGACACCGACAAGGTGGTCCTGTCCTCCACCCTCGGCGAGGCGCCGTGGGAGCGGACGACGGTCGTCGACAAGCCGGCCGACGAGGTGGTCGCGGACCTCAGGGCGACCGAGGGCGGTGACATTCTCGTGCTCTCCAGCGCGAGCGTCATCAAGGCGCTGCTGGCGGCCGACGAGGTCGACCGGCTGGCACTCACCGTCTTCCCGGTCTTCCTCGGCGGCGGGCCGCGCCTCTTCGACGACGGCCTGCCCGCCGGGCGGTGGACGCTCGCCGGCCAGGCCGCGGGCGAGCACGGCACGTTGGCCCTCGTCTACGACCGGATCCGCTGAGCCGGTCAGGGCTGGAAGCGGTATCCCATGCCGGGCTCGGTGAGCAGGTGGACCGGGCGGGCGGGGTCCCGTTCCAGTTTCTTGCGCATCTGGGCCATGTACTGGCGCAGGTAGTGGGTCTCCTTGAGGTAACTGGAACCCCAGACCTCCGTCAGCAGCCGCCGCTGGGTGATGAGCTTGCCGGGGTTGCGGACCAGGATCTCCAGCAGGTGCCACTCGGTGGGGGTCAGCCGTACGCCGCCGGAGACGGTCTTGCCGACCAGGTCCACGATCCGGTCGCCGACGCGGATCTGGGCGAGTTCCGCGTCGTGCAGCGTGCTGCGCCGGGAGACCGCCCGGATACGGGCGAGGAGCTCGTCGATGCCGAACGGCTTGGTGACGTAGTCGTCGGCCCCGGCGTCCAGCGCGTCGACCTTGTCGGATCCTCCGGTACGGCCGGAGAGCACGATGATCGGGACGGTGGTCCAGCCGCGCAGGCCGTGGATGACGTCGATCCCGTCGAGGTCGGGCAGGCCGAGGTCGAGCACGACCAGGTCGGGGTGCCAGTCGGCGGCCTGCCGCAGGGCCCCGCCGCCGTCGGGGGCCACGGCCACGTCGTAGTGGCGCGCGGCGAGGTTGATGCGCAGGGCGCGCAGGAGCTGGGGCTCGTCGTCGACGACGAGGACGCGGGTCACGGTCGTTCCGCCGCGTCGGCCCCATCGCGCGCCCGCGCGCGGGAGGAAACGGGAAGTGTCAGGATCATGGTGAGACCACCCCCTGGGGTCTCGTCCGGTAGCAGGGTGCCGGCCATCGCCTCGGCGAGCCCCCGGGAGAGCGCGAGGCCCAGGCCGACGCCGGTGTGGTTGTCACGGTCGCCGAGCCGCTGGAAGGGCATGAAGACCCGGTCGTAGGCGTCGGGCGGGATGCCCGTGCCGCGGTCGACGACGCGGATCTCCACGTGGTCGCCGTGCTCGCCGGCCATGACGAGGACCTTGCGGTCCTCGGGGCTGTAGCGGACGGCGTTGGACATGAGGTTGACCAGGATCCGTTCCAGCAGCGCCTGATCGGCGACGACCTCGGGCAGCGCGACGGAGAGATCCGTCTCGATCCGCGACGACAGGGGGCCGAGGTCGTCGACGGCGCGCGGCACGATCTCCTCGAGCGCGGTCGGCTCCAGCCTCAGCCCGAGCACCCCCGCCTGCAGGCGGCTCATGTCGAGCAGGTTGGCCACCAGGCGGTCCAGCTTGACCAGGGACTCGTCGGCCGTGGCGAGCAACTCCTCCCTGTCCTGCGGCGACCAGTCGATGCCGGTGTTGCGCAGGCTCTCCACGGCCGCCCTGGCCGAGGCGAGCGGGGTGCGCAGGTCGTGGCTGACCGCGGCGAGCAGCGCGGTGCGCATCCTGTCGGCCTCGGCCAGCGGCCTGGCCCGCTCCGCCTCCGCCGCCAGCCGGTCCTGGCGCAGCGCCACCGCCGCCTCGGCGGCGAACGCCTCCAGCACCCGCCGGTCGGAGGCCTCCAGCAGCCTGCCCCGGATGGCCAGGACGAGCCGCTCGTCGATGGCCACGTCGGTCTCCGCGCCCCCCGGGCAGGTGCAGGGCGCCTCACCGGCGGTGGCCACGATCCGCCACGCCTCGGGATCGGACTGGTCGTCGAAACCCGGCTCGCCGGTGCGTTCCAGCAGGGTGACCGAGGCGAGCCCGAAGGTCTCCCGCAGCCGGGCGAGCAGCGAGGCGAGCGCGTGCTCGCCGCGGAGCACGTGCCCGGCCAGGGTGGAGAGGACCTCGGCGTCGGCGCGGGCGCGGGCCGCCTCCCGGGTACGGCGGGCGGCGACGTCCACGACCGCGCTCACCATGACGGCCACCAGCACGTAGACGCTCAGCGCGAACAGGTTCTCCGGGTCGGCGATGGTGAAGCGGTCGACCGGCGCGGTGAAGAAGTAGTTGAGCAGCAGGAAGCCGAGCACGGCGGCGGTGACGGCCGGCCACATGCCTCCGGCCAGGGCGACCACGACCACCATGAGCAGGAAGAGCAGGATGTCGCTCGGCAGGTTCACGTCGCCGCGGAAGGGATGCAGCGCCAGCGTCAGGAGCGGCAGCCCGAGGATCGCGAGGAGCCAGCCCGCCACCCGGCGGGTGCGGGTCAGCGCGGCCCGCGACGGGGCGCGGCCGCGCCCCCGCTTCACCTCGTCGTGGGTGATCATGTGGACGTCGATGGGCCCGGACCGCGCGGTCGTGGTCACCCCGACCCCCCGGGAGAGGATCTGCGCGAACCGGCCGCGCCGGGAGGCCCCCAGCACCAGCTGGGTGGCGTTGACGCCGCGCGCGAAGTCCAGCAGGGCGGTCGGGACGTCGTCGCCGACGACCTGGTGGTAGGTGCCGCCCATGTCCTCCACCAGCGTGCGCTGGCGGGCCGTGCTCGCCGGATCGGCCCCGGCCAGGCCGTCGGCGCGCGTGACGTGCACGGCCAGCAGGTCGGCCCCCTTGCTCCTGCCCGCGATCCTGGCGGCCCGCCGCACCAGCGTGTCACCCTCCGGGCCGCCGGTCAGCGCGACCACGACGCGCTCGCGCGCCTCCCAGGTGCCGGCGATGCCGTGCTCGGCGCGGTAGCGGTCGAGCTGGTCGTCGACCTTGCCCGCCACCCACAGCAGCGCCAGCTCGCGCAGCGCGGTCAGGTTGCCGACCCTGAAGTAGTTCGACAGGGCCGCGTCGACCTTCTCCGGCGCGTACACGTTGCCGTGCGCCATCCGCCGCCGCAGCGCCTCCGGCGCCATGTCCACCAGCTCCACCTGGTCGGCGCGGCGCACCACCTCGTCGGGCACCTTCTCGCGCTGAACCACCCCGGTGATCTCCTCGACCACGTCGTTGAGCGACTCCAGGTGCTGGATGTTGACGGTGGAGATGACGTCGATGCCCGCGTCGAGAATCTCCTCGATGTCCTGCCAGCGCTTGGCGTTGCGCGAGCCCGGCACGTTGGTGTGGGCCAGTTCGTCGACCAGGGCGACCGCAGGCCTCCTGGCGATGACGGCGTCCACGTCGAGCTCGGTGAACACGCTTCCCCGGTGGACCATGCTCGCGCGCGGGACGACCTCCATGCCGTCGAGAAGTTCCGCGGTGCGAGGGCGGCCGTGGGTCTCGACGAGGGCCACGACGACGTCGGTGCCCCTCGCGAGGCGGCGGCGGCCCTCGCAGAGCATCATGTACGTCTTGCCGACACCCGGCGCGGCCCCGAGATAGACGCGCAGCCGCCCCCGCCCCCCGTTCATCGGTCGAGCGCCAGGTTGAGCTCGAGGACGTTCACCGCCGGCTCTCCCATGAAGCCGAGGGGGCGGCCGGTGGTGTTCGCCGCGATCAGCCGCCGCACCGTCTCCACCGGCATGCCGCGCTCCCTGGCGACGCGCGCCGCCTGGAGGCCGGCGTACGCGACGGAGATGTGCGGGTCGAGGCCGGAGCCGCCGGCGGTGACCGCGTCGGCGGGCACCACCGCCCTGGCCGTGCCCCGGACCGGGACGGTGCGCCCGGCCGCGTAGTCCTCGCCGGGCCTGCCGCACTCGACCTTCACGCCGCGGTACTCGGTGACGAACGGGGCCGCGGGGCAGGCCTGGTTGACGCTGACGGCCCTGGTGGGGGTGCCGACCGCGGGGAAGACCTTGAGCACGGCGCCGACGCCGTCGGGCGTGCAGTACGGCCGGGCGCCGCTCACCCCCTCCAGCTCCCCGACGGCCCTGGAGCGGGCGCAGACCTGGGTGAGCAGGCTCTGCCTGCCCTCGTCCGGGTTGCCCTCGTCGTCCTTCGCCCCCGGGACCGGCAGGACGTCCACGACGTCCTCGGGCCCGAGGTTGCTCGCGGAGGTGGAGAGCATGTCGTAGCCGTCACCGGCCGCCGACGGCCGGCTCTGGAAGTATCTGCCGACCGGCCTGCCGCCGGCGTCGGTGAAGCTCTGGCCGACGATCGCGCTTCCCACGTCCTTTCCGTCCTTCTGGACGAGGGAGCCGTTGGCGCCGGTGTTGAACACGGCCTGGGCGACACCGGTGACCACCAGCGGATAGAGGGCCCCGGTGACCAGGGTGAGGACGAGCAGCGCGCAGAGCGCGGCGAGATGCTGGCGGATCCAGCTGGGCATGCGTTCCATTTAAGACATCCCCGGAAGGAACTGGATGAGAAGGTCGATCAGCTTGATGCCGACGAAGGGCACGACGATGCCGCCCAGACCGTAGACGTAGAGGTTGCGGCTGAGCAGCTTCGACGCGCTGGAGGGGCGGTAGCGCACGCCACGCAGGGCGAGCGGGATCAGCGCGACGATGACGACCGCGTTGAAGACGACCGCGGACAGGATCGCCGACTGCGGGCTGGACAGACGCATGACGTTCAGCGCGTCAAGACCCGGGTAGACCGCCGCGAACATCGCGGGAATGATCGCGAAGTACTTGGCGACGTCGTTCGCGATCGAGAAGGTCGTGAGCGCGCCGCGGGTGATGAGCAGCTGCTTGCCGATCTCGACGATCTCGATGAGCTTGGTCGGGTTGGAGTCGAGGTCGACCATGTTGCCGGCCTCCTTGGCGGCCGAGGTGCCGGTGTTCATCGCCACCCCGACGTCGGCCTGCGCGAGCGCGGGCGCGTCGTTGGTGCCGTCACCGGTCATCGCGACGAGCCTGCCGCCCTCCTGCTCCGATTTGATCAGGGCGAGCTTGTCCTCGGGCGTGGCCTCGGCGAGGAAGTCGTCCACGCCCGCCTCGTCGGCGATGGCCCTGGCCGTCAGCGGGTTGTCACCCGTGATCATGACGGTGCGGATGCCCATCCTGCGCATCTCGTCGAAGCGCTCGCGCATGCCCTGCTTGACGACGTCCTTGAGGTGGACGACCCCCAGGACCCGCGCCTTCCCCTCGACTACCTCCCCGACGACCAGCGGGGTGCCGCCGGAGCCGGAGACGGCGTCGACGATGCTCCCCACCTCGTCGGTGGGGTGGCCGCCGTGCTCGCGCACCCACTTCATCACGGCGGTGGCGGCGCCCTTGCGGACCCGGCGGCCGTCGAGGTCGACGCCGCTCATCCGGGTCTGCGCGGTGAACCCGATCCACTCGGCGTGGGCGAGCTCTCCTGGCTCGCGTTCCCTCAGGCCGTACGCCTGCTTGGCGTAGACCACGATGGAGCGGCCCTCGGGGGTCTCGTCGGCGAGGCTGGCCAGCTGCGCGGCCGCCGCCAGCTCGTCGGCGGAGATGCCGGGGGCGGTGAGGAACTCCGACGCCTGCCGGTTGCCCAGCGTGATGGTGCCGGTCTTGTCCAGCAGCAGGGTGTTGACGTCTCCGGCGGCCTCGACCGCGCGGCCGCTCATCGCGAGGACGTTGCGCTGGACGAGGCGGTCCATGCCCGCGATGCCGATCGCCGACAGCAGTGCCCCGATGGTGGTCGGGATGAGGCAGACCAGCAGCGCGACCAGCACGATGCCGGTGACGCCGTCCCCGGTCAGGGCGAGCGAGTCCGGTACGCCGGGGTTCTGGGCCTTGGCGTAGATCGCCAGCGGCTGCATGGTCGCGGTGGCGACCAGGAAGATGATCGTCAGGGCGGCCAGCAGGATGTTGAGGGCGATCTCGTTGGGCGTCTTCTGCCGGTCGGCGCCCTCGACCAGGGCGATCATCCGGTCGATGAAGCTCTCGCCTGGCCGCTGGGTGATCTGGACGACGATCCGGTCGCTCAGCACCTTCGTGCCGCCGGTCACCGCCGACCTGTCGCCGCCCGACTCGCGGATGACCGGGGCGGACTCGCCGGTGATGGCCGACTCGTCCACCGAGGCGATGCCGTCGACCACGTCGCCGTCACCGGGAATGATCTCCCCGGCCTCCACGACGACGAAGTCGCCGCGCAGCAGCTCGGGGGCTCCGACGACGTCCCACTCGGCGGAGTCGCGCCCGCGCAGCCGCCGCGCCGTGGTGTCGCGCTTGGCGGCGCGCAGCGTGGCCGCCTGGGCCTTGCCGCGCCCCTCGGCGACGGCCTCGGCCAGGTTGGCGAAGATCACCGTCAGCCAGAGCCACACCACGGTGGCCCAGGCGAAGAACGACGGGGTGAGCACGGCGAGCACCGTGGTGAAGACCGCGCCGATCTCGACGATCAGCATCACCGGGTTGCGCCAGAGAGTGGCCGGGTTGAGCTTCCGCACCGCCTCGGGCAGCGAGGTGAGCAACTGCCTGGGGTCGAGGAGGCCGCCGCCCACCTTCCCGTCCTTGCCGCCGCCCTTCGGGGCGGGGGTACGGCCCGGCGCTTCGAGCGTCTGGGTGGGCATCACTGGATTCCTTCCGCGAGCGGGCCGAGCGCCAGGGCGGGCAGGAAGGTCAGCGCGACGAGGATCACCGTCACGCCGACGACCATGCCGACGAACTGCGGGCGGTGCGTGGGCAGCGTGCCCGCGGAGACGGGCACCGGTGCCTGCCTGGCCAGGGAGCCGGCCAGGGCGAGAACGAAGACGATCGGCAGGAAGCGGCCGAAGGCCATGCACAGGCCGAGGGCCACGTCGTACCACGGGGTGTTGACGGTGATGCCGCCGAACGCGGAGCCGTTGTTGTTGGACGCGCTGGTGAAGGCGTACAGCACCTCGGAGAAGCCGTGCGGGCCGCTGTTGAGCATGCTCGCCCGCTGCTCGGCCGAACCCATCGCCAGCGCCGTGCCGGTCAGCACGAGCAGCGGCGTGACCAGGAAGTACATCGCAGCGAACTTGATCTCGCGCGAGCCGATCCGCTTGCCCAGGTACTCGGGGGTGCGGCCGACCATGAGCCCGGCCACGAAGACCGTGATCACGGCGAGGACGAGCATGCCGTACAGGCCCGCGCCCGCGCCGCCGGGGGCGACCTCGCCGAGCATCATGTTGAACATGGTGAGCATGCCGCCGAGCGCGGTGAACGAATCGTGGAAGGAGTTGACCGCCCCAGTGGAGGTGAGCGTGGTGGCGGCGGCGAAGGTGCCGGAGTTGGGCACGCCGAAGCGCACTTCCTTGCCCTCCATCGCCGCGCCGACCGCCTGCGGGACCGTGCCGCCGTGGGCGATCTCCAGCCCGGTCAGCAGCGCGACGCTCGCCAGCGCCAGGGTCCCCATGATCGCGACGATCGCGTAGCCCTGCCGGGTGTCGCCGACCATGCGGCCGAACGTGCGGGGCAGCGCGAACGGGATCAGGAAGATCGCGAAGATCTCGACCCAGTTGGTCCAGGCGGTGGCGTTCTCGAACGGGTGGGCCGAGTTGGTGTTGTAGAACCCGCCGCCGTTGTTGCCCAGCTCCTTGATGATCTCCTGGCTCGCCACCGGGCCGCCGGTGATCGCCTGGGTGCCGCCGGTCAGGGTGGTCACCTCGTGCGGGGAGGCGAAGTTCTGGACCAGACCGCCCGCGAGCAGCACGACCGCGCCGACGAGGGCGAGCGGCAGCAGGACGCGGACGACGCCGCGGACCAGGTCCACCCAGAAGTTGCCGAGCTCCTCGGTCCTCCTGCGGGCGAAGCCGCGGACCAGCGCGATCGCCACCGCCATGCCCACTGCGGCGGACACGAAGTTCTGCACCGCCAGGCCGGACATCTGCACCAGGTGACCCATGGTCGACTCGCCCGAGTACGCCTGCCAGTTGGTGTTGGTGACGAAGCTGACGGCGGTGTTCCAGGCGACGTGGTCGGGCACCGGGGCGAGGCCCAGTGACAGGAACAGCCTGTCCTGCAGCCGCTGCAGCCCGTAGAGGAGCAGGACGGAGACCGCCGAGAACGCCAGCAGGGCGCGGGCGTAGACGCTCCAGCGCTGCTCGGCGTCCGGCTGGACGCCGACGAGCCGGTAGATCACCCGCTCGACGGCGAGATGCTTCGTACCGGTGTAGACGCGGTACATGTAGTCGCCCAGCGGCCGGTGGACCAGCGCGAGGGCGACGACGAGGGATCCGACGAACAGGATCCCGGCCGTGGTCGAGGACATTAGAAGCGCTCCCTCATCAGAAACGCTCCGGGAAGAGCAGGGCCGCGACCATGAAGATCACCAAACCGGCGACCACGACGAGACCGACGGCGTTGACGGCGCTCACAACCGTTCCACCGCCCTGACGACCAGCCCGAGGATCACGAAAACCGCGACCGTCAGGGCGACGAAGATGACGTCTGCCATCCCCACTCCTCGAATCCGGGGTTCACTCGCCACCGCCCGACGGGCGGGGCATACGTAAGGAAACCGCCGTTTTTCGCACTTACTGCGCGTCTTGACGGGTCCCATACGCCCCGGCCCCGAGGCTTGACGCCTCCCCTACGCGAGACCCGGACGACCCCGGACCGGATCCCGTACGGCCTTGCGGCAGCCGTACGGGATCCGGTCCGGGGCGCGAGCGGTCACGACGCCGGCGCGGTGGTGTCCGCCCGGCGCGGCTTCACACAGCCCGGCTCGACCCGGTCGGCGAGGCGGCGCAGCGCCACCGCGGTCAGCCGGCGCACCGCGGCGCCGCGCCGCCGCCGCGGGCGCTCGGGCACCACGGGCGCGTTCGGACGGGCGGACAGCACGTGACGTCTGGTCGCCTTGTCAGCCAAGATCATCGCGACTGGGTCGAACATCGGACACTCCCTTCGGACGGGGTCGGCCGGGACCCGGACGACGAGTTCGGCGGGCAGAACGGCCAGGCACTGCGCGAGGCCGGCCGGCGAGATCACGCGGAAACCGGTCGGCCGGGCGCCCGGCCTCACCGCGACCGGCCGGGCCCCGGTCCTTGCTTCAACCGGCCGGGCGCCGCCCCCTACTTCAACCGGTCCTGCAGGGCGGCCAGCGGACCGTCCCAGTCGCGGGCGAGCACGGCGAGGAACTGCTGCGCCACCTTCATCGGCGCGGAGTCCACCCGGTAGCGGACCCGGCGCCGCTCCCCCGGCTCGGCCACCACCAGCCCCGCCTCGGCCAGCAGGGCGAGATGCTTGGCGATGGCCTGCCGGGTGATCGGCAGCTGGGCGGCCAGATCCGTCGCGGTGGCCGGCCCCCCGGCCGCGAGCGCGGCGAGGATCTCCCGCCGACTCGGATCGGCCAGGGCGGTGAAGACCTCCTGCGCCACCGCCTCCAGGTCAGCCATGTCCGTCGAGGTACGCGACCAGCTCGCCCAGCTCGTTCGTCCAGCCCTTGGTGTTGCCTGAGTAGGCCGCCTTGTGGGCTTCGGCGTCCGGCAGCTGCGCGAACCCGCTCTCGACCATGGTCAGCGTGGTGCCGGCGCCGGCGGGCTCCAGCGTGAACTCCACGTAGGTGCGTCGCGGATCGCCGTCGGGGAGGCCGGCGACCGGCCAGGTGTAGCCGAAGACGCGCGGCGGCTCGAGGCGCTCGATGGTGAGGGTGGCGGTGTCGCCGCTGTCCCAGACGAGCTTGGCCTCGCCGCCGACGCGCAGGTCGACCTCGGCACGGTTCCCGAACCAGGTGCCCAGGCCCTCGGCGGTGGTCAGCGCCGCCCAGACCCGCTCCGGCGAGTGAGCCAGCTGGACCGTGCGCTCGATGCGATCGGGGAATGTCATGTCCGCCTCCATGTAGCAACCAGTTGGTTGCTACTGAATATATGGCAATCAACTGGTTGCGTCAACAGGGCTGTTCTTGACCGCTCGATTTCGTGAGACTGCCAGCTATGACCTCCCTGGACGAACACGACTCCGCCGATCGTGTTCATCGGCTGGCGCATGTCCGCTGGATCGCCGGGGGCACCGGCGCCGGCAAGAGCACGCTCGTCCGGATCCTGGCCGAGCGGCATGACGTACTCGTGTATGACGGCGATCTGGCCGAACGCCGCTACGTCCGGCGATGCACTCCGCAGCGACAGCCCCGCCTGCGGGCATTGTCGCGAACACCCCTGGAACGCAGATAGGCGGACCGCACACCCGAGGAGGCCTTCCGGTCCATGCCCAGCCTGCACGGCGAGACATTCGGATTCGTCGTCGAAGACCTGCTCACCTTGCCCGCCGACCGCCCCGTGCTCGTCGACGACTTCCGCACCCTGCCCGCGCACGTCGCACCATTGCTGGCGTGGCGCGGGCAAGCCGTGTTCCTGCTGCCCACACCCGAGTTCCGCGGCCACGCGCTGGGCACCCGATTCGCCGACCCCGCCCGAGCACGGGCCAACTGGGGGAACAGTGATCACTCCGGCGCACTGGCGAAGCGACTGGCCCGTGACGAACTCTGGGATGAAGAGGTACGACGCCAGGCTCTCGGGCTGGGCCTGCCGGTCCTGGATGTCGACGGCTCCCAGGACGCCGCCCGGCTGGCGAACTGGCCGCGATGTTCCTGCTGACCGGGAACCGGTCGCACACGCCCGGCCGGACTCCGGGGAACCACCATGGGAACCGCTCAGATGGGCGATCCCGAACCGAGACGGACGGGTTCGAGGCCGGACCTCGATAAGCGGCCGACGGCCGGCTGGATGGCGGCGATGACTCGCGGATCGGATCCGCCCTCCGATCAGTCTCGCATGGCGAGAAGCGCCTTCCGTGCCGCGGCGAGCGCCTCCTCCTCGGAGGCTCCGGCGCGCAGAGCGGCCTGGGCGAACTCCTCGGCCGCCGCCGCGAGCCGGAGGCGGAACTGGTCGGCCGCGCCGGTGATGACGGCCGCCCGGCCCCGGCGTAACTCCACCAGCCCCTCGTCGCGCAACTGCTGGTAGCCCCGCAGCACGGTGTGCAGGTTGATGCCGAGGGTGGCTGCCACGTTGCGCGCGGAGGGGAGCCGATCTCCGGGGGCGGCCATGCCGTTGGCCAGCGCGGCACGTACGGAGCCCGCCACCTGGTCGGCGAGCGACTGTGCCGAGGAGGGGTCAACCGTGATCAGCACTACGCCGTCCCCGTCTGTCGTTCTCTGCTCAGCCATCCGTTGACCAGCGCGGCCGCCGTCTCCGCTTCGCGCGTGGAGTAGACGAACCAGCGGCCGTCACTGAGCGACAGGGCGAGCACCGGCCCCTTCCCTCCGACGACGCCCCAGCCCGCCGTCCCGTCGTCCAGCTTGTACCGCCCGGGGGGAGCCTCGCTCCTGACCTCGGCGAACCGCACCATCTGGTACGGCACCGTCCGGCTCAGAGGAGGCAGCCAGGGGAGTTTCACCGTGACTCCCGAGCCGTCGATCTGCAGGTGGGTACGCGCCTGTACCGCCTCGAAGACCGTACACGCCGCCAGTATCACCGTACCCTGCCACGCGTTGGAACCGTTGAACACGGTCCACACGGTGACCACGGCCAGCACCGCGGCGATCAGCAGCCTGCGCGCCGACCAGGTGGAGGTCACGAACATGGCGCGCTGCACCGGGCCGAGCGCCATGGTGGGCGCGTGCGGCGGTGGCACGGCGGTGACCACGGGCGCCGATGGCAGCGGACCCGCCGCCACCCAGCCCAGGACGATCGCCCCCGCGGTGGCGACGATCTCCACCGCCAGGTGCCAGGCGGGCCGGGCCACGGCGCTCGGGGCGCCCGGGGCGCCGGCCAGCGTCAGCAGCCACAGCGCGCCGGACACCGGGACGGCCACGCCGATGAGGAAGCCGCCCACCACCAGAACCCGCTGAGCCTGAGGTAAGCGCCAGTAGCGCAGGAACGAAAGGAAGAACAGCACTTCGAACCACACCACCACGGCCCAGAGTGGCTGCGAGAGCCAGTCTTGCCAGGTCGCCGTACGCCTGGTGTCGATGGCCCAGTTCTGGATGTGCACACGGTCGGGAAGGAGCTCGCCGTACAGGGTGACCAGGACCATCGGTACGACCAGGAGGAACAGCGGGCCGACGATCGTCAGGGCCAGGCGGCGGAGCCTGCCCGGCGCCGCATGGTCGGGATAACGCGGCAACGCGGAAGACAGGGGGATGAACACGGCACACCTCCAACTGTTTGCGTTCGAATATAACAATACAAACAGTCTCCTGGAAGGTACCGGAATACCTCCCAAGCCGGACCGACTTCCGGTTCCACGTGATGTGATCACACATGTGCGCCGGGTGGCTCCACCGGGCCGACCCGCGACGCAGATGGCGCGGAGATCATGTTCAAGGCCGGAAGCCGGTGAGCGCTCCGGCGCTCGCCGGCACTCACCAGCAACGGACATCCCAACCTCCGCCGTCGTGACCGTTGTCCTGGATCTCGACGATGACCCGCTGACGACCACCGTCTTCCAACGGGGAAGGCTGTGACCGGGACAGCGTCCACACATTGATCTCAAGCGGCCTGTTCCCTTCAACAGGTTCGATCTTCGCTGCCTGGTAGTGCTTCAGCGTCTCCGCTGCCGACCTGTACGTGTGCGGGAATCGGCGCGGGAGGGATCGTTTCCGGAAAGCGTTCAAGATTAATTCAACGCGGCTTTTCAGGCTCATGCGGGCCGCGTCCTAAATGCTTTGCCCGCGGATGGCGCGCGCTGGGATGCTCGACCGAGCCGGCACGGGGAGGAAACCGCGAAATGGCCGTCACCGCATCGAGCAAGTCGTCCGAGTCCGAGCCGGAGGTCCGCACGGCGGCCGGCGTCCTGCGCGGCGGCCGGGAGGCGGGCCTGGCGGTCTTCCGCGGCGTCCCGTTCGCCGAGCCGCCGGTCGGCCCCCTCCGCTTCGCCGCGCCGCAACCGGTGCGCGGCTGGGACGGTGTGCGCCCGGCGGTCGCGTACGGCCCGCCACCCCCGCAGTCCGGCGTGCTCGGGGTGTCCCGGGACACCGCCGGCGACGACTGGCTGACGCTCAACGTCTGGACACCGGAACCGGATCCGGCGGCAGGGCTCCCGGTGATGGTGTGGATCCCCGGCGGCGGTTACGCCATGGGCGACTCCAGCCTCCCGGAATACGACGCCGGGCACCTGGCCGGGAGCGGAACCGTGGTCGTGACCCTCAACTACCGTCTCGGGGTCGAGGGGTTCGCGCAGATCGGCGGAGCCCCGGCCAACCGGGGGCTGCTCGACCAGGTCGCGGCCCTGCGGTGGGTGCGGGACAACATCCGGGGGTTCGGCGGCGATCCGGACCGGGTCACGATCTTCGGCCAGTCGGCGGGTGGCGGATCGGTCGCCGCGCTGCTCGCCATGCCGCGCGCCGCAGGGCTCTTCCACCGGGCGGTCGCGCAGAGCGTGCCGGGGACGTTCTTCTCCCCCGAGCTCGCCGCCGACATCGCCGCCGCCTGCGCCGCCGAGCTGGGGGTACGGCCCACGGTGTCCGGCCTGTCGGCGGTGGCCCCGGACCGGCTGCCCGCCGCGGGCGACGCGGTCTTCGCCAAGACGGTCCAGTGGCGGGAGCGCTGGGGGCAGATCACACACCGGCCGATCCCGTTCGCACCGGTCGTCGACGGTGACGTCCTGCCGGCGGCCCCCTGGCAGGCGCTGGCCGACGGCGCCGCCCGGGACGTCGGGCTTCTCGTCGGGCACACCCGTGACGAGCACCGGTTGTTCAGCCTGATCGACGGCGTGCTCGGCCAGGTCACGCACGAGCAGGCCGAGACCGCCCTGCGCATGCTCGCCCCCGGCCCTGACGGCGCGCGCCGATACCGGCGGGCGTTCCCGGCCGCGTCCGACGAGGAGCTGTACGAGCTGGTCAACGCGGACTGGTTGTTCCGCATGCCGAGCCTCCACCTCGCCGACGCGCAGATCGCCGGCGGCGGCCGGGCCCACCTCTACGAGCTGACCTGGCCCGCCCCGGGATTGGGCGGTGCCCTCGGCGCCTGCCACGGCCTGGACGTGCCGCTCGTCTTCGGCAACCTGAGCAGCGGACAGCCCGCCATGCTGATCGGCGACCAGCCCTCCCCGGTGGCGGAGGAGCTGTCCGCGCGGATCCGCGGGGCGTGGACGGCGTTCGCCGCCCACGGCGACCCGGGCTGGCCCCTGTACGACGCCGGCCACCGCCTCGCACAGCTCTTCGACACGCCGTCGACGGTGGCCGCCTACCCGGAGGAGACCTCGCGGCTGCTGTGGCAGGACCACACCTTCCCGGCGCTCCCGCTGCTCGCGCGGTGAATCTGGAGCGGTGTGGGCGATTCGCCCACACCGCCGGAGAAATCCACCTTGGCGAATATCCTTATTTCGGAGGATTGCCATTTACGACATGAATGGCATCTGAAGCGGCACGCTACCGAAAACCGCTCGTGGAGCCGCGTCACCTCGATGATCACCTGACCGGGACGCGCCTCACCCGGCGGGCGCCGGGGTGATCTGGAACAGGGCGGCCTTCCACTCGCCGTCGCGGCGGGTCAGCACGGTGGTGGCGAAGATTCTCATGGTCTGCTTGTCCGTGCCGTTGACTAGCACGTCGATCTCCACGGTGGCGGTGTGGGTCGCGCCGCCGTCGTTCAGCACGGTCACCCGGTGGTCGCTCAGGTCCGTGCGCGTGTACGGGTTGCGGTTCTCGGCGAACCCCTTCAGGATCGCCTCCCGGTCGTCCACGATCCCCCACTGCGACACGCTCAGCGGCGCCTCGGTGAGGAAGCGGTCGTAGAACTCCGCGTCGCCGTTCCTGTTGGCCTCCCAGGCCCGCTCAGACAGTTCGATCAGCTCACGCTCGGCCTGCTCACGCTCAGGGCTCATCGTCACGCTCCCTCTCGTTGACACTGGTTTAACCGGTGTCAAGTGTTACACTCGATCCATGACCCTGGCAACCGGTATGGAGCTCACCCCGCTCGACGGGCAGCGCTTCAGGTTCGACGCCGGCACGCTGTGCCTGGAGCTTCTCGTCACCGGAGGCGAGGGGGAGCTCTCGAAATGGGAGCGGCTCCACACGCCCGGCGACCTCGCCGCCTGGATCCCGCACTCCAGGGCGGGGCTCGGAAACCTCGTCCAGGTCTCCCCCGGCGACCTCGCCGCCGCCCTCCGCCTGCGCGCCGCCGTCCAACGGCTCGCCGCGACCGCCGCCACGGGCTCGCGCGCCTTCTCCGAGGCCGATCTCGCCACGCTGAACGAGGCCGCCGCCGCGCCGCCGCCCGTCCCGGTCATCGGCCCCGCCCTGGATCGCGGCTGGGCCTCCCCCGTGACCGGGGCGCAGTTCCTCTCCGCGGTGGCCCGCGACGCCGTCGAGGTGTTCGGCGGCCCTGCCCTCGACCGGATCAGGATGTGCGGGGGCGAGCGCTGCTACCTGCTCTTCCTCGACACCTCCCGCCCCGGGGCGCGGCGCTGGTGCTCGATGGACCGCTGCGGCAACCGCCACAAGCTCCGCACCCGCCGCGACCGCCACCCGACGGGCTGACAACGCCCCCCTTTCAAGGAAGTGTGATGACCTCACAGTCAGCAGGACGTTTCGGCCTGGTCGGCAGCGGATGGCGTTCGGAGTTCTTCGTCCGCCTGGCCAGGCAGTTGCCCGGGCGGTTGTCGGTGTCCGGCGTGGTGACCAGGTCGCGGGAGCGCGGCGCCGAGGTCGAGGCCGCCTGGGGCGTGCCGGCGTTCCGCTCCGTCGGGGAGATGCTCGCCGCCGAACGTCCCGAGTTCGTCATTCCCTCGGTGCCGTGGCCGGTCACCCCGGAGGTGACGAAGGAACTGGTGGGGTTCGGCGTGCCGGTGCTGGCGGAGACGCCCCCGGCGGCCGACCTGGACGGGCTGCGCGACCTGTGGTCGGCCGTCGGATCCAGCGGCCTGGTGCAGGTCGCCGAGCAGTACTCGTACATGCCGGGACACGCGGCGAGGCTCGCGCTCGTCCGCGAGGGGATCATCGGGCAGGTGACCTCCGCGCAGATCTCCTCGACGCACCTGTACCACGCCGTGTCCCTGATCCGGCACCTGCTCGGGGCCGGTTTCGGGGAGACCACGGTGACGGCGCGCTCGTTCACCGCCCCGCTGGCCGACCCGCTGTCCAGGGACGGCTGGACGGGTGACTCCACGCCGAAGGAGGCGGCCACCACGATCGCCACCCTGGAGTTCGCCGAGGGGATGGGGCTCTACGACTTCACCGACAACCAGTGGTGGAACCCGCTGCGCGCCCGGCGCGTCGTCGTCCGGGGATCGCTGGGAGAGATCGTGGACGACAGCGTGGTGCGCCTGGCCGACCCGAGGACTCCGGTGGAGTCGCGGCTCATGCGGCGCCAGACCGGGATCGACCTGAACCTGGAGGGCCGCGAGCTGGACCACATCAGCTTCGACGGGCGCGTGGTCTACCGCAACGACCATCGGGGCGCGCACTTCTCCGAGGACGATCTGGCCGTCGTCTCGCTCCTGTGCCGGATGACGTCCTGGTGCCGGGGTGAGGCCCCGGAGCCCTACTCCCTGGCCGACGGCTGCCAGGACCACCTGATCGGCCTGGCGATCGAGGAGTCCCTGCGCACCGGCGCCGATGTGACCACCGGCCGCGAGGCCTGGGCGCGGTAGCCCTCGCGGACACGGCCCGGCGGCCCGGTCACGGTCCCGCCGCGCCCGCGGGTGTAATCTTCACCGGTCACCCGATTGGCCCGGCCGGCGTGGTCGCGCCCGCCGGGAGACCTCCGGCCCGCCGAGGCCCGTCGAGGCGGGACGACAGACTCCACCACCGACCCGAGCGGAGGCGAGAAGCGAATGGACGACCAGTCTCTCGAGGACGACCGGCACGACGCCGATCCGACCCTCGCCCGCCTTCGAGATCTTCGCGACAGCATCGACAACATCGACGCGGCACTGGTCCACCTCCTCGCGGAGCGCTTCAAGTGCACCAGACAGGTGGGTGAGCTGAAAGCCGCCCACCGGCTCCCCCCGGCCGATCCCGTGAGGGAGGCGGCGCAGATCGAACGGCTCCAGGCGCTCGCCGCGCAGGCGAAGCTCGATCCGGAGTTCGCCAGGAAGTTCCTGCGCTTCATCATCGAAGAGGTGATCCGTCACCACGAGCTGGCCGCCCGCGCCTGACGGGTGCGCCACCCCGCTCGCCGCCGTCCCAAAGCCGCCGACCCGCGCGCCGCGGCACCAAAAGCCGTCCCAGAGCCGCCGCCCCAGAAGCCGTCCCAAAACCCCGGCCCCAAAACCCCGGCCCCAGAGGCGCGGGCCGGGAACAGCCCTCCCAGAGAGGCCCCCACCCCCGCCGGGGTCTCGCCGGAAGAGGTCAGTGACCGGCGCTCTGGCCACCGTCGACGTGCAGGATCTCGCCCGTCACGAACGGCGCGTTCTCCAGGTAGACCACGGCGTCGACGACGTCGGGGATCTCGCCCAGGCGGCCGACCGGGTGCAGGGTGGCCAGGGCCTCGTGCGTCTCCGGCGCGTGCATCGGGGTCCGGATGACGCCCGGCGACACCGCGTTGACCCGCAGGCCGCGGCCGGCGTACTCGACCGCGAGCGACTTCGTGGCCGACTGCAGGCCGCCCTTGGTGAGCGAGGCGAGCACCGACGGCACGTTGGAGTTGGCGTGGTCGACCAGGCTGGTGGTGATGCTGACGATGTGGCCGCCGCCATGGGCCAGCAGGTGCGGGACGGCCCGCCGGGTGACCTGGAAGAACGCGGTCAGGTTCACGCCGAGGTAGATCGCGAGGTCGTCGTCGGTGTAGTCGGTGAACGGCTTGGCGATGAAGATCCCGGCGTTGTTGACCACGGCGTCGAGACGGCCGAACTTCCCGATCGCGGCGTCGACGACCTTCTCCGCGGTGCCGGGGTCGGCGATGTCGCCCCGGACGGCGAGGATCTCCGGGTCCTCGGGCTGCGCGATGAAGCGCGACGTCGCGACGACGGCGTAACCCAGCCGGCGGTACGCGGCGACCAGGCCGGCGCCGATGCCCTGGGAGGCCCCGGTGATGATCGCGACCTTCTGCTCCTGCGTGTTCATATGATGACTCCTTACTAGCCGACTGGTCTACTATTTCAACGTAGACGACCGGTCTAGTATTCGTCAAACCTGGGAGGCGGCGGAGACCCGGCCCCGGAACCGGGCCTCCGCGGGCGCGCCGGCTACCGATCGAGGACGCGCGAGACGTGGTAGTGCCGGATGCGCCACGTGTCACCCTCACGCACCAAAACCAGGGAGAGGTTCACCGGCACATCGCCTTCGTCGCCACCACGGAACGTCACGGCGGCGAAGCCGCCCGCCGCCGTCTCGCCGAGCGAGTAGGTGTGCAGGATCCTCGCCTCGGCCGTGCGGCCGGGCGGGACGGCCGCGTAGTAGGCGCGTACGGCCTCCCTGCCGGACGCCGGTTCCGGGAGGAAGCCCAGGAACAACGCGTCATCGGTGAACAGCTCGGCCATCGCGTCCGGCCGGTGGCCGTCGAACGCGGCCTTCCATCGCTCCAGGATCACAGGCATCGGATGACTCATGATTACCCTCCGTTTATAGACGACCGGTCTAGTGGAAAACATAGACGACCGGTCGTACACTTGTCATATGGGACGGACCAGTGACGCCAGGGAAAAGATCCTCACCACCGCTCAGCGGCTGATCGAGCTGAACGGGTATTCCGCACTCGGGGTGGCGGAGATCTGCAAGGCCGCCGGCGTCCCGAAAGGCAGCTTCTACTACTTCTTCGAGTCCAAGGAAGCCCTGGTCCTGGCCGTCATCGACGAGGAGTGGACCGAGGAGCGCGACAGCTGGAAGGTGATCCTCGACGGCGACGGCGCCCCCCTGGAGCGGCTGCGGCGACTGTTCGAGGCGACCGCGGCCGAGCAGCGCGCCGGGAAGGAGTCGTGCGGCACCGTCTCCGGCTGCATGTTCGGCAACCTCACGCTGGAGCTGAGCAACCGGACCGAGCCGATCCGCGTCCGCCTGCAGGAGGTCTTCGACGCCCAGGTCGACATGGTGCGAGCCGTCGTCGAGGAGGCGCGCGAGCGCCGCGAGGTCACCGTGGCCGACAGCGCCGCGGCCGCCCGGGCCGTGGTCGCGCAGCTCGAGGGCCAGGTGCTCTTCGCGAAGCTGTACAACGACACCCAGGGCCTCGACACCATGTGGGCCAACTGCCTGGCCCTGCTGGGCGCCCACCTGCCGGAGCAGGCGACCGCCGCCTAGGACGGCGCCCTCGGCGCCCTCGGCACGAGGAGACCGGCGACCGGGATGCGCGGCCGCGCGCCGTCGGGAGAACGTGCGACCCGTCCGGAAGGCGTGCGAGGAGAAGGTGGAGAGCGCCGCCCGCCCGGGGGGTGAAAGGCACAGGCGGGCGGCGCCGTTGAGGAGCCGCTCAGCGCAGGGACAGCTGGAGCAGCAGGTCCTTCACCTCGGTGGCGGCGATCCGGTCGCTGGCCACGGACGGGTCGGAGCACAGCAGCACCGGCCCGTCGAGGGGGTTGTCGGGCAGGCGGCCGTGCGAGCCCCGGATGGCGCGGGCGCCCGCGTCGAGGCCGACGACGTTCATCGTGTAGCGCATGCCGGTCTTCTTGCGCAGCAGCGCCACGGCGGCCCTGCGCTTGGCCGCGCCGGGGGCGGCGGGGTCGAAGAACAGCTCGGCGGGGTCGTAGCCGGGCTTGCGGTGGATCTCGACCAGGTTGGCGAAGTCGGGACGCCGGGCGTCGTCGAGCCAGTAGTAGTAGGTGAACCAGGCGTCCGGCTCGGCGACGAGGACCAGCTCCCCCGCGCGGGAGTGCGCCAGCCCGTTTCTGGCCTTGCCCTCCTCGTCGAGCACCTCGGCGACCCCGGGCAGACCCGCGCAGAGCTTGGCGACGGCCGGGATGTCGGCGGGGTCGGCGACGTAGACGTGGGCCACCTGGTGGTCGGCGACGGCGAACGCGCGGGAGGTCCAGGGGTCGAGATACTCCATGCCGTCCTGGGTGTAGACCTCCAGCAGCCCTTCGGTCCGCAGCAGCCGGTTGATGTCGACCGGGCGGGAGACGTCGGTGATCCCGTACTCCGACAGGGCCACCACGGTGGTCCCGCGCGCGGCGGCGGCGTCCAGCAGGGGGGCCAGCACGGTGTCGAGCTCGGAGGCGGCGGCGGCCGAGCGCGGGTCGGACGGGCCGAACCTCTGCAGGTCGTAGTCCAGGTGCGGCACGTACGCCAGGGTGAGATCCGGGTCGTGGTCCTTCATGATCTGCTCGGTGGCGCGGCAGATCCAGGTGGACGAGGCGATTCCCGCGCCCGGGCCCCAGTAGGTGAACAGCGGGAAGGCGCCCAGCTTGCCGGTGAGCTCGTCGTGCAGCTCCGGCGGGTAGGTGTAGCAGTCGGGGTCCTTGCGCCCGTCGGCGCGGTAGATGGGCCGGGGGGTGACCGTCCAGTCGACGTCGGCGCCCATCGCGTACCACCAGCACACGTTGGCCACGGTGAAACCGGGCCGCTCGCGCCGGGCGGCGTGCCACAGCTTGTCCCCGCCGACCAGCGCGTTGTGCTGGCGCCACAGGAAGACCTCGCCGAGCTCGCGGAAGTACCAGCCGTTGCCGACGACGCCGTGCTCGGTGGGCGCGACGCCGGTGAGGAAGGTCGACTGGGCCGAGCAGGTGACTGCGGGCAGCACGGTGCCGAGCTCGGCCTGGAAGCCGCCGTCGGCGACGGCGCGCAGCCTGGGCATGTGCGCCAGCAGTCTCGGGGTGAGCCCCACCACGTCGAGGACCAGCAACGATGTCATGCTTTCACTCCCAGATCGCGCATCTCTGCGCGGGCGAAGTCCAGCTCGTCGGCGATGCCCGCGGCGAGCTGCTCGGGGGTCTGCGGGCGCAGCGCGGGTGGCAGCACGCCCCAGGTGTAGGTCTCCACGTCGAAGTGGTCGCAGAGCGGCTCGGGGCCGCCGACCAGCTCCGCGAGGGCCTCGCGGAGCACCGGCACGGTGGTGCCGAGCGGCGCCTGCGGTGCGACGTGCAGCGGTACGTGGTAGTGAACCCGCCACGGTCCTGGCAGCTTCCGCTCGAACGCCTCGTCGAGGTCGTCGGCGTCGTCGCCGGCCGCGTTGCGGGTCTGGTGCAGGAAGCGCGGCTCGACGTACTCGCGCAGGGTCTCCGGGTCGTCGCTCTCCAGGGCCGCGGAGACCTGCACCTTGACGATGGGCAGGCCCGCCTCGGCGTACTGGCGCAGCGCGTCGGCGGGCCGCTCCCAGGCGCAAGCCAGGTGGGCGAGGTCCAGGCAGATGCCGAGCCGGTCGGTGTCGACGCCGGACAGGGCACGTACGGCCTGCCCGGTGGTCTCCACCACGCAGCCGGGCTCGGGTTCGAACGCCACCCGGATGACGCGGCCGGTGGCGGACTCGACGGCGGCGAGCCCGGTGGCGAGCTCGTCGAGCCTGCTCATGGCGAGGCCGGCCATGTCCTCGTCCCAGGGGTCGCGCCAGGCCAGCGGGAGCGTGGAGATCGACCCCCTGGCGGCGTCGTCCGGCAGGAGGGCGGCCAGGATGTTCGCCAGGTCGAGGGTGTAGGTGAGCCGTTCGGAGGTGGTCCAGTCGGGGTGGTAGACCGCGTGCTTGACCACCGGGTCCTGGAACGAGCGGTAGGGGAAGCCGTTGAGCGTCACGACCTCCAGCTCCCGCGCGTCCAGCTCGCGGCGGAACCCGGCCAGCAGCGCGGGGTCGGCGGCGAGCGCGGCGGCGACGGGCGCGGCCAGCCAGAGCCCGAGCCCGAGCGTCTCGGCGCCGAGGCGGGCGCGGACCGGCACCGCGTACGTGTCGAGCTGCTCGACGATGCCGTCGAGGTCCTCGGCCGGGTGCACGTTGGTGCAGTAGCTGAGGTGCAACGTCCGTCCGCCGGGGTGACGCAGCCGCATCAAGACCCTCCGCGCTTGATGGAACTGCCCTCGAACGTGGCCTCCCGCGCCCCGGCGACCTCGGACAGGTCCAGGCGTCCCGACTGGCCGTAGAACTCCACCGGGTTGCGCCACAGCACCCGGTCGACGTCGTCCTCGCTGAACCCGGCCTCCAGCATCGCCCTGCCGGTCTCCAGGGTGAGCAGCGGGTCGGACACGCCCCAGTCGGCGGCGGAGTTGACCAGCACCCGCTCCAGGCCGTGCTCGCGCAGGATCTCCACCATGCGGGGCGGCGACATCTTGGTCTCGGGGTAGATGGAGAAGCCCATCCAGCAGCCCGAGTCGTGCACGATGCCCGCAGTGACCTCGTTGAGGTGGTCGACGGCGACCCGTCCGGGCGCGATGCCGGACGAGGCGACGACGTCGAGGGTGCGCTGTGTGCCCCTGGCCTTGTCGCGGTGCGGGGTGTGCACGAGCGCGGGCAGCTCGTGGTCGACGGCCATCGCGAGCTGCCGTTCGAAGGCGTCGTCCTCGGCGGGGGTCATCGAGTCGTAGCCGATCTCGCCCACCGCGACGACGCGGTCCTTCTCCAGGTAGCGCGGGAGCAGGTCGAGCACGGGCCGGCAGCGCGGGTCCCCGGCCTCCTTGGGGTTCAGCGCGATGGTGGCATGGTGCAGGATGCCGAACTGCCCCGCACGGTACGGCTCCCAGCCGATCAGCGAGTCGAAGTAGTCGGTGAACGAGCCGGGGTTGGTGCGCGGCTGGCCCAGCCAGAAGGCGGGTTCCACGACGGCGAGCACCCCGGCGGCGGCCATCCTGGCGTAGTCGTCGGTGGTGCGCGACGTCATGTGGATGTGCGGGTCGAAGATCCGCATCAGGCCTCCTTCTCGCTGGTCGGACGGTCGGACTTCTCACTGGTCAGGCGGCCGAGCAGTGCGGTCGCGTCGTCGGGGGTGTGGCGCCCGGCCGCGGTTCGCTCCTCGGCGAACGCGGCCAGCATCCCGGCCAGTTCGGCGTCGGCCCGCTCCTCCAGCCGGTCCACGGCGGCGAGCGGCACGCCCATGAACACGCACTTGAGCACCGCCTGCCGCCACATGGTCTGGTCGAGGTGGCGGGCGTACGGGCCGAGGGCGGCGGCCACCAGGCGGGTGTCGTTGGTGCGGATCGCGTCGTGCAGGAGCGGTACCGCCTCCGCGCCGAGGGGCAGCAGCGGCAGGGCCTTGAGCACGGCGCGCTTCTCGTCGGCGTCGCCGTACCGGTAGAGGTCGGCGACCTGCCCGGCCACCGCGTCCGGCGGGAGCGCGGCGAGCAGGACGGCCCTCGCCGCCTCGTCGGCGGTCCAGCCGGGTGCGTCCGGCAGCGGTGCCCGTCCGGCGCGCCGTCCCGCGGAGGCGAAGTGCCGCGTGACGCTCTCGGGCTTGGCGGCGACGCTTTCGCGCGCGCCGGCGAGCCACTCCTGGTCGAGCGCCTTCAGCAGGCCGTCCGTCTGGATGCTCGGTCGTGGGGTCATGCGTTCGTCCCTTCTGCGGCGGCCGCACGCAGGAAGTCCAGGGATCGGGCGGCCACCTGCGGCGCGGCGTGCGAGTGGCGGGGCAGCTCGACCGCGACGAGGCCCCGGTAGCCGCAGCCGGTCAGGGCGCGCAGCACGGGAGGGAAGTCGATCTCCCCCTCGCCGAACTCCAGGTGCTCGTGCACGCCGCGGCGCATGTCGTCGATCTGCACGTTGACCAGGTGTTCGGCGACGGCCCTGACGCAGTCGGGGACCGGGTCGGGTTCGAGGCAGCGGCAGTGGCCGATGTCCAGCGTGATACCGAACCCCGGCGGTTCGCCGAGCTCGGCGTGGAGCTTGCGCCATCCGGCGATCGTCTCGACGAGCATGCCGGGCTCGGGTTCGAAGCCCAGCGGCACGCCGGCGGCCCCGGCCGTCTCGGCGAGCCGGGCGCAGCCGTCGACGAGCCTGGCCCAGGCCGTGGCCTCGTCGACCGCCTCCGGGCGCACTCCCGCCCAGAACGACACCGCCTCGGCTCCCAGGTCGGCGCCTATGGCGACCGCCCGGTTCAGGAAGTCCAGGCGCGTCTCGCGCTCGTCGTGCAGCAGCGCGGGGGCGTGCTTGTGCCACGGGTCCAGCAGGTAGCGGGCCCCGGTCTCGACCACCACGCCGAGCCCGAGGTCGCGCAGCAGGTCGGCCGTGGCCGCGACCCTGCCCGCCAGCCCTTCCTCGTACGGGTCCAGGTGGTCGTGGTCGAGCGTGAGGGCGACCCCCTGGTAGCCGAGGTCGGCGATGACCCGGAGCGCGTCGGCGAGCCGGTGGTTGGCGAACCCGTTGGTGCCGTAGCCGAACCTCGGCCCGGTGCCCGCGCCGGTGCCGGTGCTGGTGTCGGTGCTGATGTCGGTGCTGCCGGAGCTCACGTGGGGGACACCTTCCTCGCGAGGGCCCGCCCGAGCGGGACGGCCGCCGCGACCGCGATGCCCTCGCGGGTGGCGCCGCTGCGGGCGACGAGCGCGCCCTGCAGGGCGGGCAGCGCGACGATGCCGGTGCCGACGGCGGCCCGCAGCCGGGAGGCCGACGGCTCGGCGACCGCCTGGGCCTGGGACAGGCCGAACCTGGCGGCGTACCAGCCGGTGAGGCCCGCCTGCACGGCCCGCACCACCTGCGCCGCGCGCGCGGTCTGCGGCCGCGACGACGCCTCGCCGCGTCCCAGGGCGGTGGCCACGGCGAGCGCGACGGTACCGGCCAGGGTCGCCACCGGGAGGCTCCGGTCGGAGCCGGACACCTCGGCGCGCGACAGCGCGGTGAGCAGGTAGGTGTGGGCCGCGACGGTGAACGCCGAGGGCAGCGCCTCCGCGACGCTCCGCCCCGGGGTGGCGCCCAGCAGCACGTCGAGCCCCCGGCACAGCGCCATCGCCAGGGGGCCCGCCGCGGTGTTCTTGGCCACCAGGTCGTACGACCAGACGGCGGCGGCGAGCGGTACGGCGACCGCGAGGGCCCGGCGGCCGCCGGAGAGCCCGGCCGCCGCGAGACCGGCGGCGGTGAGCCCGGCGGCGATCCCGAGCGCCGCGCCGGGCGACACGCGGCCGGACGGGATCGGCCGCTCCGGGCGTTCCACCGCGTCCAGGTGGCGGTCGGCCCAGTCGTTGGCGGCCATCCCCGCCCAGTACAGGCAGACCGAGGAGCAGGCCAGGCCGAGGGTCCTGCCGCCGAGCACCTGCCCGGCGGCGGCCCCGGCGACGACGTCACCGGGTACGGACAGGGCGGCGGGGGCGCGCACGAGCTCCACGAGGTCGCGCAGCGACGGCATCAGACCGGCTCCTCTCCGCCGAGGGTGCCGGCGAACTCCCGGAGCACCCGCCACTGGTCGGCCAGCGCGTGCGGCACCACCCCGAGCGGGTCCTTGAAGAAGAAGGCCAGCTCGCTCAGCGGGCCGGTGCGGCCGGAGCGGTGCGCCGCCGCCGTGAGCCTCGCCAGGTCCAGGACCAGGGGCGCGGCGAGGGCGGAGTCGCAGCCGTGCCAGGTGAACTCCATGCGCATGGGCGTACCCAGGAACCCCTCGAAGGTGACAAGGTCCCAGGCGGTCTTGAAGTCGCCTATGTCCTCCACATACTCGATGCGGGTCTCGCCCTGCGGGGTGTAGCCGAGCGTCTCGCCCAGCACCCGCTGCTTGCTGGCGGCCTTGGCGGCGTTGGCGGCGGGGTCGGCGAGGTTGGCGCCGTCTCCCCCGCCGAGGAGGTTCATCCCTGACCAGGTGCGGACCCGCAGGTTGCGCTGGGCGAACATCGGGGCGAGCACCGACTTGACGAGCGTCTCGCCGGTCTTGCCGTCGTGGCCTCCGTACGGCAGCCCCAGCAGTCCGGCGAGCCGGTCCAGGGCGGGCAGCCTGGCGCCCGTCGACGGGGTGAAGTCCACGTAGGGGCAGCCCGCGCGGAAGGCGGCGTACGCCGTCAGGGCGCTGGGCGGCAGCAGGTCCCGGGAGACCGCCAGCTCGGCCTCCAGCAGCTCCAGGTCGGTGTACGCCGGATGGGGCTCGGGGGCCGGCTCGGTGGTCGAGACGTTGATGACGACGACCCGTTCCAGGCCGTGCCGCAGCCTGAACTCGGTGATGTCGGCGCTGATCAGCTCCGCGGTCGCGGCCTGGTTCTCGGCGAGCGGCACCTGCCTCAGGTTCTCCTCGACGCGGGCGAGCTCGTCGCGCAGGGCCTCGACCAGCCGGGCCGGTACGATCCCGGCTCCGGCCAGCGCGGCCGCCTTCTTCTCCAGCGGGGTCGGCACGATGTCGTGCCCGCCGAACACCAGGTCTCCCAGACCTGGCAGCCCGGCGCCGCCGAACTCGGGGAGTTCCGTGACGCAGCCCGTCGGCTGGGCGAGACCGGCGCGCACCGCGAGCGCCCCGATCACACTCGTGACGGCGACGGACCCTCGTGCTCCTACCAGCCACACTCCCGTACGCATCTGGCCTCCTATGGTGAGTCGACTCCTGGGGGATGACGGTTTTCATCCGCCCGGCCGAGGCCGGACGGCGCCGATGACATCACCATTTCGGCCATCCGGTCGGAGGGGATGTCACGGCGGGCATACGTGGTCGTTGAAACGAAGGAGACGACCCCGCGGCGGGTCGAGCCGGGAGGTCCGACCCGCTTGTGCAAGGAATCGTACGTTGTGCGGATATTACGGATATATGTCTCAGGGTCATATTTTTCCGTCAGAGCAGCTCAACTTAAGAAAATTCTGTCAGCGAGCTCAGTCAGGAATCCCGGGCCGGGACTTTCGGCCCGGGAGGTTCGCCCTGAGGGGGTCGGTTCGGGTTTCAGACCGGGTTGCCGCGCGGATTTCAGCCGGGAAGTTCGGCTGGTCTCCGCCGGGGTTTTCGGCCTGGGGGTTCGGTCCGAGGATCTGAGGGTTCAGTCCGAGGAGAAGGCGGCGTCGAAGGCGGTGGCGGGCGGGGTGATGGCGTTGAGCTTGCGGATGATGGCCAGCGCGTCGGGGGCGCCGTCGAGGCGGTCCATGCCGGCGTCCTCCCACTCGATGGAGATGGGTCCGGCATAGCCGATGGCGTTGAGGGCGCGGAAGCAGTCCTCCCAGGGCACGTCGCCGCGTCCGGTGGAGACGAAGTCCCAGCCGCG
>NZ_JBPXMD010000046.1:0-44090 GCF_051918855.1 Streptosporangium sp. H16 | reverse complement strand
GACCGGACCTGCCGTTCGCCTACGTCTTCGGCCGCGGCCACTTCACGGTCTCCTACTACGGCGCCAACGTGTACCCGTACAGCAGACAGGGGAGTACCGGTCTGTGAACGGGATGCGGGGCTGCTTTGGCCCTCCCCCACCCCGCTCGCCGAGAGCCAACGGAATACAGGGCCGATCTCCTGCAACCAGAACGTCGACGGCTATCTCAACGGCATCCTTCAAGATCAGCTGACGGCAAAATGTGGCCGACCGGCTGACAAGTCCGTGAGCCTGAATCGCATGGTCGAAGGCGATAGCATCGAACCAAGTGCGAGCGGAAGGGGAAGAGGATGGTTTACCACCCAATGGCACTTTCCGACCTTGCCCCGCGCCTGGCGGCGAATACCAGCGACAAGATCCGGTGGAAGCTTGTATGGGAGTTCCTTGAGGAATACCGCTGGGAGTCGCCGAGCCTTCAGCCGTCGTTGCTGCAGACAGAACCTGAACCCGTGGGCGACGAACGATGGGATGCGCTTCTGGCCGCTCTCGCCGAACACCTCGCCGCCAAATATGATCTTGCCCCACCTCCATGGACCGCTTTGCGAGTGTTGCGGCGCCCCTGGTTCCCGGCGGAACTGGCCAGCCAGCGAACTGACGCTCTCGTCTGGGCGCCGGCGGCATTCCGCAAGCACGGCGTCTACCTTTCGAGCAAAGATCTAGAGGCCGCGTGAGCGACGACGGACTACTCGGCCGGGCTGAGCTTGAGCATGCGTTCACGGTGCTGGGAGAGCGTTTGGTGCGCCGTGGTGTCGTAGCGGATCTCTTTGTAGTCGATGGGGCCGCAATGGCACTCGCCTACGACGCTGTCAGAGTCACCCGCGACGTCGATGCACTCTTCGTGCCGCATGGAGTGGTGCTGGAGGAGGCCCGTCGGGTAGCCGAGGACCTCGACCTGCCCCCCTGGTGGTTGAACGAGCAGGCCAGTGTCTATATCTCTGGC
This sequence comes from Streptosporangium sp. H16, assembly GCF_051918855.1. NCBI lineage: Bacteria > Bacillati > Actinomycetota > Actinomycetes > Streptosporangiales > Streptosporangiaceae > Streptosporangium > Streptosporangium sp. H16. The sequence continues at coordinate 43,111 of NZ_JBPXMD010000046.1, read as the reverse complement.
AAGGACGACCCGGGGAAGCGGCGGGTCTTCGACCATCCGGGGCTACGTGTGATGGCGGCTTCGCCGGAACACATCTTCGCGATGAAGGCGATGGCTGCCCGTACACGTGATGTGGACGACCTCCGGCACCTGGCCGGTCTCGCTGGCATCGCGTCATCGGAGGACGCGCTCCGTCTGTGTGAGCAGTTCTTTCCTGGTGAAGAAGTTTCCCCGCGAGCGCGTGCGGTGCTGGCCGACCTGTTCGACTGAGCCGGAAAGTCGATCTCATCCACAGACGATCGCTCGGCGAACGCCACCCAGACCGACGACCTAAACATTCCGGGGAATCAACGGCAAAGCCAACGTCCGAAAATCTCAGCTTTAACTCACGTTGTAACCGGAGAACATCGCGATCGGCCTGGAGCAGCCCGAGGTGAACACCCTGGTGACCGGCAAGTTCGCGCTGGAGGTGACCGAGGACGCCGAGCGCGACCGGCATCTGACGGTGACCGTCGAGCCGGCGCCGGGCCTGCGCGGCGCCGACGAGACGGCCCAGGCGATCGGCCGCTCGATCCTCGCCCAGCTGCGCCGCCTCAACAGCGAGTTCGCCGACTACGTCCCTCCGGCGAGGCAACCCCCGGTCGTCCACCTCCGCGAGACGGGCGACCCCGACTACTTCCCGCCCGGCGCCAAGAACAGCTACACCAAGGCGTGATCACTCGCCGGGCCACCGCGTTCTTTCGTCAGTTGGGTCCCGTGGGTCCCGCCTGTTCGGTCCTTGACGTGCGGGCTCCTGTTTCGCTTGCGCACTTCGGAGACGACAGCGGAAATGACGGTGGGGGAACGTAGGCTTCCGGCTGCCATGAGGAAAGAGGACGCATGCCGACGAGCCTGACCTTCCGGCTGTTCGGCCCGCTGGAGGTCGCCGGCGAGACCGGTGCCCCGCTCGACCTCGGCACCAGGAAGCAGCGTGCCCTGGTGGCGATGCTGGCGCTGGAGCCGGGCAGGGTCGTCTCGCTGGACCGCCTGATCGACGAGCTGTGGGCGGGCGAGCCGCCCTCCGGCGCGACGAGGACCCTGCAGGCCTACATCGCGCACCTGCGCAGGGTGCTGGAGCCCGGCCGCAGGCCGCGCACGCCGCCGGGAGTGCTGCTCACCCGCGAGCCGGGTTACCTGCTGGCCGTCACTCCCGGCCAGGTCGACCTGGCGCGCTTCGCGGCGGGCGCGCAGGAGGGCCGCAGGGCGCTGGCGCGCGGCGACCACGGGGAGGCGCTCCGGGTGCTGGAGGAGACGCTGGGCCTGTGGCGGGGTGAGCCGCTGGGCGAGTTCGCCGGTCAGGGGTTCGCCCGGCCCGCCGTCGCGCGGCTGCGCGAGCTGCGGGCCACCGCCGTGGAGGACGGGTTCGAGGCGCGGCTGGCGCTGGGCGAGGGCGGCGCCTGCGTGCCGGATCTGGAGGCCCTGGCCGAGGCCCACCCCTACCGGGAGCGGCTCTGGGGGCTGCTGGTGCTGGCTCTGTACCGGGCCGGCCGGCAGGCCGACGCGCTCGCCGCGTTGCGCCGGGTCCGCGCCCTGCTCGCCGACGACCTCGGCATCGAGCCGGGGCCGCAGCTGCGGCGCCTGGAGCGGGCGGTGTTCGAGCAGGCCGCCGAGCTGGAGACCCACGGCGTCGCTTCCGGCCCGCTTCCCGATGCGGGTCCGTTCCCGGTTTCCGCCGCGCCCGTCCCGCTCGCCCCGGCCTCTGTCCCGGCCGTGACGGGAGACGAGGCCGGGGCCGGGCACCTCGTGGCCGGTGAGACGCTGGTCGCCAGGGAGACGCAGCTGCGCCTGGTGGCCGAGCGGCTGGCCTCGGCGCGGCGCGGGGAAGGCGGGGTGCTGCTGGTGACCGGGGAGGCCGGGATCGGCAAGACCCGGCTCGCGCGGGCCGCGGCCGACGAGGCCGCCGGACGGGGTTTCCGGGTCGCCTGGGGGCGCTGCGTGGACGGCGCGGCACCCGCGTTCCGCCCCTGGATCCAGGTGTTGCGCGAGTGCGGCGGGGCGAGCCCGTTCCACGGCGAGGCGGCGTCATCGGCCTCCGACCCCGACGCCGCGCTGTTCGAGCTGTACGAGCGGGTGGTGACGACCCTGACCTCCACCGGCGGCCCGCTGCTGGTGGTCCTGGAAGACCTGCACTGGGCCGACGCCTCCTCGCTGCGGCTGCTGGCCTTCGTCGCGGGCGAGCTGGCCCGCCACCCGGTGCTCGTGGTGGCGACGCTGCGGCCCGAGCCCGGCGACCATCCCGCGCAGCTGCGCGACACCCTCGGCGCGCTGTCGAGGGAGCCGGGGACCGTACGCGTGGAACCGGCCCCGTTCGGCGCGGGAGACGTGTCGTCGTACCTGCGCCTGCGGCGGATCCCCGAGGATCCCGGGCTGGTCGACGTGCTGCTGGAGCGGAGCGGCGGCAACCCCTTCTACCTGGGTGAGCTGCTGCGCCTGCGCGAGAGCGAGCGGTGCCTGGCGGCCGGGCTGCCCTCCGGGGCGCGCGACGTCATCGAACGCCGGGCGGCCAGGCTTCCCGAGGAGACGCGGGAGCTGCTGCGGGCGGCGGCGGTCACCGGACGCGAGGTGGAGGTCGACGTGCTCGAAGCCGTCACCGGCATCCCCGCCGAGCGGGTGATGTCCCTGCTGGAACCGGCGGTGGCGAGCGGGCTGCTGGCCGAACCGCCCGGCGGCCCCGACTACCGCTTCTCCCACGCCCTGGTGCGCGACGCGCTGCTGTCCGGGCTCGGCCGCCTGGCGCGGGCCCGGCTGCACCTGCGTACGGGCGAGTGCCTGGAGACCAGGCCGGGCACCGAGCCCGCCACGCTGGCCCACCACTTCGCCGCGGCCGCCAGGGTCGGCGGCGCGGCCAAGGCGGTGGAACACGCCTCCCGCGCGGCCGGGCGGGCCGCGGCCCAGCTCGCGTACACCGAGGCCGTCGAGCTGTGGGAGCTGGCCCTGAGCTCGCTGCCGGCCGACGGCGGCGACGACGACGGCGGCGGCGGCGGCGGCGGCAGGGCCAGGTGCGCGCTGCTGACCGAGCTGGGGCAGGCCCGCCGCACGGTGGGGGACGCCGCGGCGGCCCGCCGGGACCTGGACGAGGCGATCGAGCTGGCCCTGCGGCTGGGCGACAGGGATGCCCTGATCTCCGCGATCACCGTCTCCGGCGGGCTCGCCCTGTGGTTGTGGCGCCCGTACGGAGTGGTCGACGCCGCGATGGTCGCCGTGCTGGAGGACCTGCTGGCCGGGCCGCTCGACGACCGCGACCGGGCCGCGCTGCTGGGCACCCTGGCCGTGGAGCTGCACTACGGGCCGCGCCGCGCCGAGGGCGAGCGGCACGCGGCGCGGGCGGTGGAGATCGCCCGCGGCCTTGGCGATCCCGCGCTGTTGGCTCGCACCCTGAACAACTACCTGCTCGCCTGCTGGGTGCCCGGCCGCAACCCGGAGCGGCTGCGGGCCGCGGAGGAGATGCTGGCCCTGCCCCGCCTGCCGCGCGCCACCGAGCTGGTGGCCCGGGTCTTCCGGATGGCCTGCCTGCTGCGCGCCGGTGACCTGACCGGCTGGGATCTCGACCTGGCCCGCTGCGAGCGGCTGATCGAGGAGGTGCGCCGGCCCGAGCTGGAGGCCATGGTCCGCATCGCCCAGACCGCCAGGTGCACCCTGGAGGGCCGCTGGGCGGACGCGGAGTCCCTCGTCACCCGCTTCGGGAAGATGCGGTACGGCTCCAGCCTCTGGGGGCAGGAGTTCCGGCTGCGGCTGACGACGTTCACCTGCGACCGGGGGCGTGGCCGGGTCGCGGAGACCCTCGACGGGCTGCTCTCCTCTGCGGAGGACCCGTCACTGGCGCCGCTGCGCCCGATCGCGGTGCTGGCCGCCCTCGACTCCGGCCGTCCGGATCTCGCCCGCGAGCTGGTCGCCCGCTGGGGCACCGAGATCGCGGACGACTGGATCGCCGACTTCCTCGTTCCCGTCTGGGGCCTGGTCGCCGCCCGGCTCGGCGTCCCCGACCCGGAGGAGCTGTACGACCGGCTCGCCCCGTACGCCGACCAGCTGATCGTCTCCGGGACGGGCAGCGCGGCGTGGGGCTCCACCCACCTGGTCCTCGCCGAGCTGGCGGCGCGGCTGGGCCGCGCCGGCCGGGCTCGGGAGCACGCCCGCGAGGCGGCCGAGACGCACCGGCGGCTCGGCCTCGCCTACCTGGAGGAGCGGAGCCTGCGGCTGCTGGCCCGCCTGAGCTGATCCGGCCCCTCGGCTCCCGGCCGTTCCAGCCCGCTCCTTCAGCCGCGCCAGCCTGTCGTCTCCCAGCGGCTCCGGCCTGTGCCGGGCCGCCTCGGCCGCCGGACCGGCCGGCGGGTCACCAGCGCTGGTGGACCTGCGGGCGGATCAGCTCGTCGTAGATCTCCCGCACGCCCGCGAGGGTGGCCTCGGGCAGCGGGTCCACGGCGGCGGCGGCCGCGTTGGCGCGGGCCTGCCCGGGGTTGCGGGCACCGGGGATGACCACGGAGACGCCGGGCTGGTCGATGATCCAGCGCAGCGCGAACTGCGCCATGGTGGCCTGCGGCGGCACCAGCGGGGCCAGGCGGCGGACCGCCTCCAGGCCGGTGGCGAAGTCGACCCCGGAGAAGGTCTCGCCGACGTCGAAGGACTCGCCGTGCCGGTTGTAGGTGCGGTGGTCGTCGGCGCCGAAGACGGTGGACTCGTCGTACTTGCCGGACAGCAGGCCGCTGGCCAGCGGGACGCGGGCGATGATGCCGACCCCGGCCTCGGCCGCCGCCGGGAGCACCCTCTCCAGCGGCTTGAGCCGGAAGGCGTTGAGGATGATCTGCACGGTGGCCACGCCCGGCCGGGCGATCGCGGTCAGCGCCTCGTCGCAGGTCTCCACGCTCACCCCGTAGGCGGCCACGCGGCCCTCCTGAACGAGGATGTCGAGGTCGTCGAAGACCCTGTCGGTCGCGTAGACCGGGGTGGGCGGGCAGTGCAGCTGCACCAGGTCGAGCGTGTCGACGCCGAGATTGGCGCGGGAGCGGTCGGTCCACGCCCGGAAGTTGTCCAGGGTGTAGGCCGACGGCTCCTGCGCGACGCGGCGGCCCATCTTGGTGGCCACGGTGAGCCCCGGCCTGGCCTTGATCAGCTGCGAGACGATCTGCTCGCTGCGCCCGTCGCCGTACACGTCGGCGGTGTCGACGAAGGTGACCCCGGCGTCCACGGCGGCGTCGAGGGTGGCCAGGGCCTCGTCCTCGCCGACCTCACCCCAGTCGGCCCCCAGCTGCCACGCGCCGAGCCCGACGACACCGATCCGCCTGCCTGTTCTTCCCAATTCGCGCTGTTCCACATCAGCGATCGTAGCCCGCACGACGCGGCGGGAATCACCGGCACCCGGGTGCGGCAGGCAGGCGGGACTCGCGGCACGGCCCCGGGCCTACCCCGGCACGCTCGGCATCACGTGGGCGTCGGGACCGGGGAAGACGAGGCTTTCGTGCTCGTCGCCCTCCCAGCGGACCACGTAGGGCGGGCTCCCGTCCTCGTGGCGTAGCTCGATGATGAATCCGATCTTGCGGGGAGCGCCGTCGTGGGCGCTTTCCACGATCAACTTGTCGCCTACGGTTGCCTTCACTGTGGCCTCCTGGATCAGCTGGATCAGCAGGGTGCCGGCTCTCCGGCCGTCCTCCCCTTCCATGCCATCACTCCGTGGCGCATTCGTCCAGGTCAGGAGCACGGCGAGGTCAGCTGGAGGGCCTCGCAGGCTTCAGACTTTACTTATATAAGCCGATCCTGAGACAGTGAGGTCATGCACGCGCTCGACGTTCTCGGCGATCCGGTCCGGCGCCGGATCCTGGAGCTGCTCGCCGACGGCGAGCTGGCGGCCGGTGAGATCAGCGCCGTGGTGCAGGAGGAGTTCGGGATCTCACAGCCCGGCGTCTCCCAGCACCTGCGCGTGCTGCGCGACAACGGGTTCGCGACGGTACGCGCCCAGGGGACCCGGCGGCTGTACGCCGTCGACCCCGCCCCGCTGCGGGAGGTGGACCGGTGGCTCGACCGCTACCGGCACTTCTGGAACCAGCACCTCGACGCCCTGGGCACCGAGATCGCGCGGGGAAGGCGGGAACGTCGCCTCAGGGAGGCGGAGAACCCACCGGCCCCGGCCCCGGGCGTGGCCGGGCACGGCCCCTGACCTCCGCCCAACTCCCCTCTCGGCCCCCTCGACTCCCCCTCGGCCTCCTCCTGCCCCGTCCAGCTCCCCCTCGCCCCCATGCCCCCGTCGGGCTCCCCACCGCGAGCACCCTCCCCCGGAAGCGGGATCCGGATCTCCCCGCTCAGGAGGGGTCCGCCCACAACCTGCGCACCGTGGCGAAGACCCGCTGGTTGTGGGAGATCTCGACGACGTTGCCGTCGGGGTCCTTCAGGGCGCAGACGTAGCCGACCGGGCCGGGCATGTCGCGGGGCTCCCAGTGCAGGCGGCCCAGCTCGCGCGCCCGCTCGGCGATCTCCTCGACGTCGGCGCGCTCGGGCACCTCGATGCCGAGGTGCGCGAACGGCGTCAGCAGCCCCAGCCGCCCGCCCCTGTCCTTGTCGAACGAGACGAGCACCAGGACCATCGGGGTCTCGGCCTGCCCCTCGTTGGAGAGCCAGGCGCTCTCCCCCTCGGCGTCCTGGAAGCGCTCGACGACCACCAGCGGCGTCAGCGACGTGTAGAACGCGATCGCCTCGTCGAGATCGCCCGTGGGCAGGGCGACATGCGTCCACCGCGCCCGGGTCAGATCACTCATGAGGATCCTCCACTTCCTTGGGGCCGATCCGGGCGGTGTGCGCCGACCCGGCCGGCCGCCGGTGTCCGGGACCCTCAGGTGGAGCCCCGTTCGAAGGGCCGTCCCAGCGCTCCCGGCTCGCGGCGCCGGTTCGTGAAGAGCAGCATCGCGAGCAGCGCGACCAGGTACGGCGCCGCTATCAGCAGTTGTGAGTTCAGCGTCAGGCCCAGCGCGGGCAGCGCCAGGCGCAGGGCGTCGGCCAGGCCGAAGAGCGCGCAGCCGAGCAGGGTGCGTCCCAGTCGCCAGCCGCCGAAAATCACCGCCGCGATGACGATGTACCCACGACCGGCCGTCATGTTCTGGTTGAACGAGCCGACCTCGCCGACCGCGAGGTACGCACCCCCCAGCCCGGCCAGCGCGCCGCACCACAGCAGTGCCTGGCGGCGGCGCGCGTTGACCCGGATGCCGGTGGCGTCGGCGGCCCTCGGATGCTCGCCGACCGCCCGCAGCTCCAGGCCCCACCTGCTGCGCTCGACCAGCCACCAGGTCAGCGGGACGATGACGATCAGCAGGTAGACCGGCCAGCGCTCGACGAACAGCGGGGCGCCGATCAGCGGGATGTCGCGCAGCCAGGGGACGCTGACCTGCGACACCTGGTGGGAGTCGAAGTCACTGATCGTGATCAGGTAGCCGGTCAGCCCGAGGACGAGGGCGTTGAGCACCAGGCCGGCCACGAAGGTGTTGATCTCCAGGCGGTGGGAGAGGTTGCCGTGGACGAGACCGACCAGGAGCCCGACCAGCACGCCCGCGACCAGCCCGGCGGTGGCGCTGCCGGTGGCACTGGCCGTGGCGACCGAGCCGAACGCGGCGCCCAGCATCATCGCCTCGACGGAGATGTTCATGGCACCGGCCCGCTCGGCGAGATACTCCCCGCACGCCGCGAAGGCCAGGGGCACGGTGAGCCGTACCCCGCTGGACAGGATGGTGGAGACGTCGTCCGCGGCGATCATCGGGTGGCCCCCTCCGCGACGGGCGCGGAGCGGTGCCCGGCGCGCGCGGCGCGGACGCCGCTCCCGCGGTGCCGGAGCACGGCGATGACGGCGGGCGGGGCGACGAAGGCCAGCACCAGCAGGGCCTTGACCACGTCCACGACGAACGGGGGCACCCCGGTCGCGGCGAGGAAGCCGCCGCCGGAGCGCAGCACGCCGAACAGCAGGGCGACGGGTATCGCCGGCAACGGCCGGTTGCGGGCGATCAGGGCGACCAGCAGGCCGTCCCAGCCGATGCTCATCGCCATGCCGGGCTGCAGCCGGTGGACGCCCACCGGGCTGGTCAGCAGCACGGCCCCGGCCAGCCCGGCGAAGGCGCCGGAGACGGCCAGCGCCGCGCCGCCCAGCGCGCCGGAGCGTACCCCGGCGTGCCTGGCGGCGAGCGGGTTGAGGCCGAGCATGGTCAGCCGGAACCCCCACCGGGTGCGGGCGATCACCGTCGCGACGATCGCGGCCCCGGCCACCGCGATCAGCAGGCCCCCGTTGACCTGCAGGTCCGGGTACTCCCCGATCGAGGCGAGCAGGGCGCTGTCCGGCAGCGGGTTGGACTGCGGCGCGACGACGGCGTCACCGACCCGCGACTCCCGCAGCAGCCACGGCGTGTTCACCGCGAACGCGACGAGCTGCTGGGCGACGAAGGTCATCAGCAGCGTGCTGACCACGACGTCGACGCCGCGCAGCCGGTACATCAGCGAGCTGAGAGCGGCCCACGCGCCACCGGCCAGCGCGGCGGCCGCCAGCACGGCCACCAGCAGCGCCGGGCCGGTGACCGCCAGGCGCAGGCCCACCCAGGCGGCGAGGAGGGCGCCGACGAGCAGCTGACCCTCCTGGCCGATGTTGAACACGCCGGACCTGGCGCTGACGCACGCGCCCGCGGCGACGAGCAGCAGCGGCGCCGCGTACAGCAGGGTGGAGGTCCAGGCCGCCGGGTCGGCCACGCTGCCCTGGAAGAGGGCCCGCACCGACGCGAGGGGGGAGCCGCCGGTCACGGCGATCAGCAGCGACGACAGGGCGAGCGCCACGGCCACGCCCGCGACGGTCGCCAGGCCGGTCTGCCGTCCCGGCGCGCCGGGACCGGGGACGAGGAGGGCGAGCAGGCGGCGGCCGGACGGGTCCGGGCCGGGGTTCCGGCCGGGGCTTCGGGGGGTTCCGTTCACGCGGCCACCCCGCCCACCAGCATTCCGAGCCGCTCGGCTGTGGCCTCCCCCGCGGGCAGGACGCCGGTGATCCTTCCCGACGAGATCACCGCGATCCTGGAGGCCAGCGTCATGACCTCCTCCAGCTCGGTGGAGATCAGCAGCACGGCCGCCCCTTCCGCCGCGACGTCGCGCAGCCGCCGGTACACGTCCTCGGTGGCGCCCACGTCCAGCCCGTGCGAGGGCCGTGCCGCGACCAGGACGGCCGGGCGTGCCGAGAGCTCGCGGGCGAGCACGACCCGCTGCCGGTTGCCTCCCGACAGGTCGCGCACCGGGGTGTCCGTCGACGGGGTGACGATGCCGAACTCGGCCACCAGGCGGCGGGCCACGGCGCGTGCCTTTCCCCGGTCGAGGAAGACCCGGCCGCTCACGGCGTCCAGCGACTTCATGACCAGGTTCTCGGCGACGCTCATGTCCAGCACCAGCCCGGAGTCGTGCCGGTCCTCCGGCACGACGCCGAGCCCGGCGGCGTGCAGCGCCCCCGGGCGGTGCGGATCGACCGGCCGCCCGGAGATCTCGACCGACCCGGAGTCCGGTACGACGAGCCCGGACAGCAGGTCGCCCAGGGCCGACTGGCCGTTGCCCTCGACCCCGTACAGGCCGACGATCTCACCGGGGGCGACGTCCAGGCTGAGATCGGACAGGACGGGCACGCCGTCGAGGGTGAGGGTCAGGTCGCGCAGCCGCAGCGCGGGCGTGGGCACCGGGATCCCCGTCCTCCTCGCGTCCGCCTCACCGGTTCCGTGCTCCCCGGTCGCCGTCTGGTTCGCCGTCTGGTTCGCCGTCTCGTTCGCCGTGGTCTTCCCGGTCGCGGACCCGCGTGTCCCGAGGGGGCCGGTCGGCAGCAGGCCGAGGGCGGCGGCCTCGGCGCCCAGGGAGACCTCCCTGCCGACCATCCGCCGGGCCAGCTCCCGCGGGTCCGTCTCCGCGGTGGCGCTCCGGAAGACGACCTTTCCCCTGCGCAGCACGGTCACCCGGTCGGTGGCCGTGGTGATCTCGTCCAGTTTGTGGCTGATCAGGATGACCGCGCGGTTCTCCGAGCGGACCGCGCGGCGCAGCACGCCGAACAGCTCCGCCGACTCCGCCCGGGTCAGCACGGACGTCGGCTCGTCGAGGATGAGCACCGCCGGGTCCCGGCGCAGGCACTTGATCAGCTCGACCCGCTGCCGCTCGCCCGCGGAGAGCCACGCCACCCTGGCCATCGGATCGACCGGCAGGCCGTAGCGCCGGGAGATCTCCCGTACCTGGTCGCGGGCCACGGCCTTGTCGATCTTCCCGGTGTCGCCCAGGATGACGTTCTCCCAGACCGTCAGCGGGTCGACCAGGCTGAAGTGCTGGTGCACCATGCCGATGCCGAGCGCCGCGGCCTGCCTCGGACCGCCGATCTCGACGGGCTCGTCATGGCGCAGGACGGTTCCGGCGTCCCGCTGGACGAGTCCCGTCAGGATCTTCATGAGCGTCGACTTGCCGGCCCCGTTCTCGCCGAGCAGGCCGTGGATCTCGCCCTGGTGGACGGTGAGGTCCACGGCGTCGCAGGCGACGACTGGACCGTAGCTCTTGCTGACTCCCCGCAGCCGGAGGGCGGGCACCGGCGGCGGGGTGAGGTCCCTCGCCCTTTCGTCGTCCGTCACGTCAGGAACCGAGCCTCTTCACTTCCGCCTTGGGGTCGATCCTCCCGCTGCCGACGTCGGCGATGAACGTCTTCAGCCTCTCCTCCTGCTCGGGGGTGGGCTCGCAGATCCTCACGGTGGGGAACGGGTCGACGCCGAGCTTCCAGACCTTCTCCACGCCCATCCGCAGCTTCGCCTCGGCGAAGTCCTCCAGCGCGGCCCCGAAGTAGTCTCCGGGGCTGAAGAGCACCGAGATGTCGAACGTGGGCGCGGTGGAGGCGCACCGGTCGGTGCCCGGGGTGAGGGTGAGCACGCCGTTGGCGTCGGCCAGCTCCGCCGACGCGTCGGTGGCCCCGCCCAGGTAGGGGTAGACGACCTTGACGCCCTGGCTGATCTGGGCCTGGGTGGCCTCCTTGGCCTTGGCCGAGTCGTTGAGGTCGCCGCTGTAGGTGACCGTCAGCGTGGCCTCGGGGACCACCAGCCGGATGCCCGCCCGAAAGGCCCTGGCCGCCGCGGTGGTGAAGTCGACCTCGGGACCGGTCACGAACCCGGCCTTGGTCATGCCCTTCTCCTTCATCAGCAGGCCCGCCGCGTACCCGGCGGCCAGCAGGCTCTGGTCCGCCTCGTCGGTGGAGAGCATGATCCTCGGGGTCTGCGGGACGTTGTCGGAGGAGGGGACGTACCAGGCGGTGCCGGCGCACGCCGGCTCCTCGGAGGCGGGGATCGCGTCCCTGAGGTCCGCGGCGCCCAGGGCCACCATGTCGACCTTCTGCCGGCACAGCGCCCGCGCGGCGTTGAGCGCCTCGCTGGGGTTGACGCCGCCGCGCTTGATGATCGTCCAGCCCTTCGAGGTGGCGAACCGCTCCGCCGTGTCGACGAAGCTCTGGTAGTAGCCCTTGTCGTTGATGTCGCCGGGGCTCAGCACCCCGATGACGACCTTGCCGTCGCCGTTGACGTCCGGCTGGCCCGCGAGCACGGTGCCGCCGTCCGTCTTCGCTCCGGTGCCGGCCGGGGCGGGGGTAGCGGCCCGGGGTGCCGTGGCGTCGCCGCTCGCGCACCCGGCCAGCGCCACCGAGGCGAGAAAGGCGGTCAGCGCGGCCGTGACCCGGCCCGTTCGATGGAATGCGGCCATGACGATCCTCTCGATCTGATGCGCGCGCCGCCCACGGGGCGCGGGTGGGGAACGAACCCTGGTCGCGGGAATGGGGGTACGGGCTTGCTGCGGGCAGGTCGGGACGCTGCCATGTGGACGCTGCCATTTAACAGCCGTCGCCGTCCGTCGTGTTCACCGCCCGCCGGTGGAGGGAGAACTCCCGGCGGCGGGCCCCGGCCGGAAAACCTCCCGCTCCGGCTCGCCGCCGCCCCGCACGACCCGCGTGGATCCGGCGTACGATGCGGGCATGCCGAACCTCGGGCCCGTTGAGCTGCTGATCATCGCCGCCCTGCTCGCGGTGGTCCTGGCGATCGTCGTCGGTGCCGTCAAGGCGGCCGGGAAGGGCGGCCGTGCGGCCTCCGGAGGCCGGGCGCCCATCGCGCCGCCGACGCCGTCGATGCCCCAGGGGCTGTACGAGACCGTCACCGGCCTGACGCGCCAGGGCCGCAAGATTCAGGCGATCAAGGAGCTGCGCCAGTACACCGGGCTCGGCCTGAAGGAGTCCAAGGCGATCGTCGACGCCGTGGCCGCGGGGCACGACATGTGGAGCCATCCCCTCATGGGCGGTTTCCGCCCCGCCCGTCCCATGGTCACGCCGGGTGCCGGTGCCGCGGGTGCCGCCGCTGTCACCGGCCCCGACCTGGCCACTCGCGTGCGCGAGCTCAAGGCCGCCGGCCGCGCCGAGCAGGCGATCTACCTGGTGCGCGGCGAGACCGGCATGGGCGAGCACGAGGCCGAGCTGTTCGTCGACGCCCTCTGAGCCCTCCCGAGTGCCCTCCCCCTCCTGTGGTTGCCCGGCCGTCTCGACGCGCACGCCGTCACCCTCGGCCTGATCTGGCTCGGCCCGGGCATGATCCGTCTCGCCTACGCGCCGAGCATGCCGTTAGGGTCGAGCACGAACTTGGACGCGGCGCCTTGGTCGAAGTCCGCGTACCCCTGGGGCGCCCGCTCCAGCGGGATCGTCACGGCGTTGACCGCCTTGGCGATCTGCACCCTGTCGTTCAGGATCGCCTGCATCAGGTAGCGGTTGTAGCGCATCACGGGGCACTGGCCCGTGCCGAAGGCCAGCGACTTGGCCCAGCCGAGGCCGAGCCGGATGGACAGCGCCCCCCGCTGCGCCGCCTCGTCGTGGGCGCCCGGGTCGCCGGTCACGTACAGGCCGGGGATGCCGAGCGCGCCGCCCGCGCGGGTGACCTCCATGAGCGAGTTGAGCACGGTGGCGGGCTGCTCCCTGGCGGAGTCGCCGCCGTGGCCGCGGGCCTCGAAGCCCACGGCGTCGACGCCGCAGTCGACCTCGGGCTCGCCGAGGATCTGCTCGATCTGGTCCCTCGGCTCGCCCCGCGACACGTCGACGGTCTCGCAGCCGAAGCTGCGGGCCTGCTCCAGGCGCTCCTTGTTCAGGTCGCCGACGATGACCACGGCCGCCCCGAGGAGGAACGCCGAGACGCCCGCGGCGAGCCCGACCGGTCCCGCGCCGGCGATGTAGACGGTCGATCCGGGCCTCACCCCGGCGGTGACGCAGCCGTGGAAGCCGGTCGGGAAGATGTCGGTGAGCATGGCCAGGTCGAGGATCTTCTCCATCGCCTGGTCCCTGTCGGGGAACTTCAGCAGGTTCCAGTCGGCGTAGGGCACCAGGACGTACTGCGCCTGCCCGCCGACCCAGCCGCCCATGTCGACGTAGCCGTACGCCCCGCCCGGCCGCTCGGGGTTGACGTTCTCGCAGATCCCGGTCTTGCCCTCCTTGCAGTTGCGGCAGCGGCCGCAGGCGATGTTGAAGGGTACCGAGACGAGGTCGCCCACCTTCGTGAACTCCACGTCCGGGCCGGTCTCGACGACCTCGCCGGTGATCTCGTGGCCGAGGACGAGCCCGAGGGGCGCGGTGGTGCGGCCACGGACCATGTGCTGGTCACTGCCGCAGATGTTCGTCGCGACGGTCTTGACGATCGCACCGTGCGCCACCTTGCGGCCCACGTTGGCCGGGGGCACCCCCGGCCCCTCCTTGAGCTCGAACCCGGGATAGTCGGTCTCCTGGACCTCCACCTTGCCCGGCCCCTGGTACGTGACGACCTTGTTGCTCGGCATGACGTCCTCCTGTCTCCTCGTGGTGCCCTTCCGCGCGACGCCGACGGAGCGGGCGGTCATCGTTCGCGAGGGGACGTGAGGGGCGTGAGGGGCGTAAGGGGAAGGACTGTGACCACCGAGTCCGAACAAAGACGATTTCTCACCTTTTTTCACCATATACCTGCTGGTCATGGCGGCATCGGGGAGCCACGCCTCTCCGGGACGCCCCCGGCGAACCTGATGATCAGCGTGGTACCGGGGACCGCCGCCCGGCACGGGCCGGGCAGTAGCGGTGGACCTCGTCGGCCCGCTCGGTGAGCCCCCTGCGGTCGAGGTGTTCCAAAAGCGGCACCGCGACCCTGCGGCTGGTGCCGAGGGCCTGCCTGGCCTGGCTGACCGTGAACGGCTGCGGCAGCCGGGCGAGCAGCCGTCCCGCCAGGACGTCCGTACCGGGCAGCAGCACGATCCCCTCGGCCACCCGCAGCAGCGCCCCCGCCCGTACGGCCGCCGCCAGCTCGCGGGGCCCCAGCCCCAGCTCGGCCAGCCGGCCCGCCTCCGGCGCCAGGAAGGGGCGCGCGGACAGCTCGGCGCCGAGCCGCTCGACGGCCCGGACGACCGGCGCGGGCAGCGCCGCGCGGCCGGCGGGGCCGCTCACGATCCGCCCGGCGCCGAGGGCGAGCGGCGGGCGGACGAGCGCCTCGACCAGCCGCCGCTCGGGCAGGGCGAGCTCGTGACGGGCCGCCTCCACCGGCATGCCCGGCTCCAGCGGATACGCCGAGGCGTGGCGCCGCACCACCTCGGCAAGACGCTCCGCCAGCCTCGACCAGTGCGCCGGATCGGCGTGCCAGTCGCCGCACACAGGTCTTCCCCGGGCACACCCCATGGCCGCCAGGTCGCCGGTGCGCAGCAGGAGGTGGGTCCGCAGCAGGGAGGCGGCGTCCGGCGGGGCCTCCGCCAGCTCGGCCGCCCGCTCCCGTGCCGCGCCCCGGCGGCGCAGCCCCGGCGGGCGCGGGTCGAGCACGCTCGCCCGCGCGAGGACCCGCACCTCGCCCCGGCCGCGCCCGGGGTCGCGCAGCAGCAGCACGTCGCCCGCGTGCAGGGGGAGCCGTCCGGCCAGGCGCAGCCGGGCGATCCGCCCGCCGAGCGGCCGTACGGCGCACACCACCGCCGCGGAACCGATGTGCGCGGTCAGCCGTCCCGGCAGGTCACCGGCGTCCCAGCCCCCGGCGGGCGGTGGAAGGCCCCGTTCCCGGGATCCCCCCGGCCGCCACGGGTCCCCGCCCCCAAAGCCGCCCGCCCCGGGGCCGCCAGGCCCCCACGGTCCCCACGGCCCCCCGCCCGCGGATCCGGCCGGGCTCAGGCGCACGTCGACCAGGTCGGTGTACGTCCACCCGCCCGGGGTGACCAGGGCCAGGCCACGCCCGGCGGCGCGCTGGCCGCGCAGGTTGAGCGCGACCCTGGCCACGCCGGTCACCGAGGTCACCGGCTCCTTCAGGCACTCCAGCGCCCGTACCCGCGCGGGCACGCCGTCGAGGTCCAGCTCGTCCCCGGCGCTGACCGTGCCCGCGGGCAGGGTCCCGGTCACCACCGTCCCGCTGCCGCGTACGGTGAACGCCCGGTCGATCCACAGCCGCACCGGCGCCCCGGGATCGGGTACGGGCAGCGCGGCCACCAGCCGGTCCAGCGCCCGCCGCAGCTCGTCGAGGCCCTGCCCGGTGCGCCCGCTCACCGCCAGCGCCTCGGCCCCGCCCAGGCCGGCCGCCGCCAGGCGGGCCCGGGCCCGCTCGACGGCCGGGGCGGGGTCGGCGAGATCGGCGCGGGTCACCACCAGCAGGCCGTGCCGCACCCCGAGGGCCTCCAGCGCCACCAGGTGCTCCTCCGACTGCGGCATCCACCCCCCGTCGGCCGCCACCACGAACATGACGGCGGGCGCGGGACCGACCCCGGCCAACATGGTGGCGAGAAAGCGCTCGTGACCGGGCACGTCGACGAAGGCCAGCCGCTCCCCCGACGGCAGCTCCGTCCAGGCGTAACCGAGCTCGATCGTCAGCCCCCGGCGCCGCTCCTCGGCCAGCCGGTCGGGCTCCATCCCGGTGAGCGCCCGCACCAGGGTGGACTTGCCGTGATCGACATGGCCCGCCGTGGCCACGACGTGCATCAGCCGCCCGCCCACGCCGCACGCGCCGACCGGCCGGTCAGCAGCCGGCCGGTGGCCCTGTCGATCCAGGGCACGGCGTCGACGCTCTGCGTGAGACCGGGCACCATCCCGGACCGGCGGTCACCCACGCCGGTCACCCACCCCGAGAACGGCCCGCAGCACGTCGCCGTCCCGCTCGGCGGGCACGGCCCGGGCGAGCGCGTCCATCGCGCCCCGCCCCCGGCGGGCGCGGGCTCCGGTGGCCAGGTCGAACTCCCCGTCGGTGTGACCCGCCGCGGCGGCCGTGGCCCGCACCGCCGCGTCCGACAGGGGCGCGCGGCCCAGGTTGGTGTGGACCAGCACCCCGGTCATGTTGATCACCGGCCGCAGGCTCGCCGGGTACGCAGGAAGCTCCGCCACGGCCGCGTCCGCGACCTGGCCGGGATCGAGCCCGCCCTGGCGTGCGCACCGCTGTGCCCGTACCACGGCGTCCTTGACGACCGCCCGCCCGAGCCGCCCGGCCGCCGCGACCAGCCGCGGGTCGGCGAGGACGGCGTCGGTGCGCGGCACGAGCCTGCGTGGATCCACTCTTCGAACATAAGCGGAGGCGGACGGGAATCGAACCCGCCAGGCCGAGGACCTCGGCCTCGACGATTTTGAAGACCGCGGGGGCCACCAGGCGCCCGTACACCTCCGGGGGAGAACATACCCGCGAGCGGGTACGTGCACCGGGACGGCGTGCCGGACGGCGGCGCGCCGATCCACCAGGGAGGACGCGGCATGACGGAGACCATCGCGGAGCGGCTGACCCGGTACGCGCACGGGGGCGGCTGCGCCTGCAAGATCCCGCCCGGCGAGCTGGAGGCCGTCGTCGCGGGGCTGCTGGAGGAGGCGGACGGGTCTCCCCCGCGCTTCAACGGCCAGCTGATCGTCGGGCTGGACGACGGCGACGACGCCGCCGTGGTCCGCGTCGAGGGCGGCCGGGCGATCGTGGCCACCGCCGACTTCTTCACCCCCGTGGTGGACGACGCCTACGACTGGGGGCGGATCGCGGCGGCCAACGCCCTGTCGGACGTGTACGCGGTGGGCGGTGAGCCGCTGGTGGCGGTCAACCTGCTCGGCTGGCCCCGGGACGTACTGCCGATGGAGCTGGCCGGACAGGTGCTGCGCGGCGGCCTGGAGGTGGCGCGGGCGGCGGGCTGCCACGTGGCGGGCGGCCACAGCGTCGACGATCCCGAGCCGAAGTACGGGATGGCCGTCACCGGGCTCGCCGATCCCGAACGGCTGCTGCGCATCGACGGCGGCCGGGCGGGCCTGCCGATCTCCCTGACCAAACCCCTCGGCGTCGGCGTGCTCAACACCCGGCACAAGGCGACCGGCGAGGTCTTCCCGCAGGCGGTGGCCGCGATGACCACGCTGAACCGCGACGCCTCCCGGGCGGCGCTGGCCGCGGGCGCCGGGTGCGCCACGGACGTGACCGGGTTCGGCCTGCTCGGCCACCTCTACAAGCTGGCCAGGGCGAGCGGCGTCACGGCGGTGGTCGACGTGGCGGCCGTGCCGTACCTGGCCGGGGCCCGCGAGGCCGTGCGGGACGGCTACGTCAGCGGCGGCACCCGCCGCAACCTGGCGTGGGTGGCGCCGCACCTGGACCCGGGCCGCCTCGGCGAGGATGACCTGCTGCTGCTCGCCGACGCCCAGACCTCCGGCGGCCTGCTCGTGGCGGGCGAGATCCCCGGCGCACCGGTCGTCGGCGAGCTCGTTCCCCGCGAGGGCCGGGCCCTGCGGCTGCGCTGACCCGCCCGGCTCGGCCCCGGGCCGGCCCGGGGCCGGCCCCGCCCGGCCCGGTCCAGGCCGAAGCGGGCCGGAGTCGACCGGGGCAGGCCGAAGCGGGGCGGGGCAGGCCGGAGCGGGGCGAACCGGGCCTGGGGCCGACCGGAGCGGGTGGCGCTCGGCCGCTACGCGACGAACCGGTGGCTCGGCTCGCCGCGCAACCGCCCCCGCGGCAGCTTCCGGCCGCACAGGACCAGGATGAGATCCTGCGCGGCCCCGTACATCGGCGTCCCCTCCCCGATGGACCAGTCGACGTCATCGGCGCGCAGCTCGATTCCCCGGATGTCGACCCCGAAGAACTTCAGGCTCTTCCCCGCCTCGAAGCCCCCCAGCACGATGCGCAGCCGATCCTCGGGGACGTGCCGGTCCAGGCCCAGGGGCAGGGTGAAGTCCAGGCCGTGGATCACCTCGTGGGTCAGCGCGCCCTCGAATCCGCCCCCCGGCGGCTTCCACGCGAAGTCCGCGTTGTCCCTGAGGAGTGCGGTGAGCTCGCCGGACGACAGGGCGACCGCGTCGCGCCGGGCGCACCGATCGGCCATCCTGGCGAAGTTGCCCCGTGACCTGAGCATCTCGATCACGAAGCGCGCGGCCGAGTAGTGGAACGGCATCGTCATGTGGGCCACGACCTCCCGTACCCGCCACCCGGCGCACAGGGTCGGCTCGTCCCACCTGCGCTCCGGCAGGCCGGCGAGCACGTCCGCCAGGTCGCGGCGTTCGGCGGCGATGGCCTTCCTGACCTCGCTCTCCGTGGTCCCCGTCATCGCCGCTCCCCCGGTCGTGTGCCCCCGGCCGCGTCGCACAAGATCGCCGCATCCATTGGTATGTCCATTGGTGTCCTCTTCTCCAGATTCCCGGGAATTCCAGGAAGGTGCTCGCCCTACCGACGAACGAGCCCGGCACCAACGGACACCCCTGAGCTACGAACACACCGGGGCTACGAACCGGCGACCTCGGCGAGCCGGCGGCCGAGATAGCGGCGTTCGGTGTCGGTCGCCGCCAGCTCCAGCGCCTCGCGGTAGGCGTCCGCGGCCTCCGCGGCGCGGCCCAGGCGGCGCAGCAGGTCGGCCCGGGTCGCCGGCAGCAGGTGGTATCCGGCCAGCGCCCCCGACTCCCGCAGCGCCTCCACCAGCTCCAGCCCCGCGGCCGGTCCCGCGGCCATCCCCACCGCCACCGCCCGGTTCAGCTCCACCACCGCGGACGGCGTGAACCGCGCGAGCTGCCCGTACAGCGCGGCGATCTGGGCCCAGTCGGTGCCGGCCGCGTCGGTCGCGGTGGCGTGGCAGGCGGCGATGGCGGCCTGCACCTGGTACGGGCCCGGGTGGCCGCGGCGCAGGGCGCGGCCGAGCAGCTCCTCGCCCTCGGTGATCGCGGCGGTGTCCCACAGGGCGCGGTCCTGCTCCTCCAGGGTGACCAGGTCACCGGCCGCGTCGAGCCGGGTGGCGCTGCGGGCGTCGTGCAGCAGCATCAGCGCCAGCAGCCCCACCGCCTCCGGTTCGTCGGGCATCAGCCCCGCCAGGACGCGGGCCAGCCGGATCGCCTCGGCGCTGAGGTCGCGCCGCAGCAGGTCGGTACCCGCCGTGGCCGAGTACCCCTCGCTGAACAGCAGGTACAGCACGGCCAGCACGGCGGGCACGCGCTCGGGCAGCAGGTGCGCGGGCGGCACCCGGTAGGGGATCCCTGCGTGCCGGATCTTCTGCTTGGCCCGCAGCAGGCGCTTGGACATCGTCTGCTCACCGACCAGGAACGCCCTGGCGATCTCCGCGGTGGTCAGCCCGGCCAGGGTGCGCAGGGTGAGCGCGACCCGGGCCTCCAGGGCCAGCGCCGGGTGGCAGCAGGTGAAGATCAGCCGCAGCCGGTCGTCCGGCACGCCGTCGTCCTCCCACGCCGGTCCGGGTTCGTACGACATCGCGGCCACCTCTCGCAGTTTGGCGGCGCCGACCGCCTCACGGCGCAACCTGTCGACGGCCCGGTTGCGCGCGACCGTGGTGAGCCACGCGCCGGGCCTGCGCGGAACCCCGTCCTCGGGCCAGCGCCGCAGGGCCAGCGCGAAGGCGTCCTGCGCGCACTCCTCGGCGAGGTCCCAGTCGCCGGTGACCCGGATCAGGGTCGCCACGACCTGCCCCCACTCGTCCCGGAACGCCTGGGCGACCGCCGCCTCGACCTCCGTCGTCACACCGGCCCCCGTCACTCCGGTCCCCGTCGCACCGGCCCCCGTCACTCCGCGCCCGGTCACGACGGCAGGAGCGGCCGGATCTCGATCGAGCCGTAGCCGGAGGCCGGGTGCTTCGAGGCGATCTCGATGGCCTCGTCGAGATCGGCACACTCGATCATGCAGAACCCGCCCATCTGCTCCCTGGTCTCGGCGAACGGGCCGTCGGAGAGCAGGACCGCGTCGTCGCGCACCCGCACGGTCGTGGCGTCGGCCGGTGGCCGCAGCCCGGCGGCGCCCCGCAGCACCCCGCGGCGTTCCATCTCCTCCGACCATCCGCCGCAACCGTCCATGGCGTGGGCCGCCGCGGACTCGTCACCGCAGATCAACAGCATGTACTTCACGCGTCCTCCTTCTCGGGGCCCTTCGCGGGCCGCCCCCATGGTGCCTTTTCACCGACCCGACGAACAGGAGCACCGGGAAAGGACGCCGTCGCTCAGGATTTCTCGCCCGCCTGGGCCCGGGCGGTCCTGCCCGCCTCCAGGCGTTCCCGCTGGGGCACCACCGTGTACTTGGGGTCGGCGGCCGAGGCCTTGCCCGCGGCCAGGACACCGAAGCGGGTGCAGACGGCACCGGCGGTGAGGGCGAGGCCGGACAGCGCGGTGAGGGCGCCGAGGGCGCTGCCGCGCCCGGCGACCGTGGCGAGCAGGGCGCCGCCCACCGTGAGGGCGCGGGCCGTCCGCATCAGGCGGCCCGGCCCGCCCCGCCGGTACGGCTCGCCGACCAGGCCGAGCCGGTGCTCCATCACCGCGCCCGCGACCGTCTCGACGGCGGCGCCCAGCACCGCGGTGACGCGGGCCGGGCCCGCCTCGCGGCGCGGGGTGGTCAGCATGCCCGCGGCGCCCGCCCCGGCCAGCGCGCTCCCGGCGAACAGGAAAGGCAGCTCGCGGTGGGCCTCGTGCCAGGCGGGCACCGCGGTGTCGGCGACGAGCACGGCGGTGTACGTCGACATCAGCGGCCCGGTCACCACCGCCGCCAGGGCGGCCGCGTCACCGAGGGCGGCCAGGGCACGGGCGCCCCTCACCGGAAGGACGGGGATCCGCGGGAAGGACCGGCCGGCGACGAGCGCGGAGGCGGCCGCGAGGGCCGTCAGGCCGCTGTGGGCGGCCAGGAGCCAGGAGCCGACGCTCATCGGCGAGGTGGGCTTGAACACGCGCAGCATGTTGAGGAACCGCTCCGGCCTGCCGAGCTCGGCGACCAGGAAACCGGCACCGGCCGCGGCACCGGCGGCCGCGGTCACCCTGGCGGTGAGCGCGAGCCGGTCATGCCCGGTGAGCGTCGCCACGGCGGAGATCACCGACGCGGCACCGGACGTTCCGCCCAGGTAGAGGTAGAGCGGCATGTGAGGTTCGTGCCAGATCGGGGCCTTGATGATCGGCTGCCCGTAGTAGGAGCGGAACTCGGCCTCGGGCACCATCGCCTCCTCGCCGCGCCTCACCGCGACCACCCCCGCCCCTGTCCCTGTCCCCCTGCGCGGCCGTCGAACGGACGCGTCACCGATCTCTCCCCGCCCCCGGCGAGAAGAGCCCGGCCGGGAGGGATCCCGTCCCCGCCCATCACCGGTCCTTTCCCGCGCCCAGGAAGGACACCGCCACCACTGCGGCCATGGAGAGCGCCGCCCCGGCCGCCCAGCGCCACATGGCGGGCAGATCCCTGGTGGTGACCACCGGGTCGGGCGGCAGGCCGTACACCTCGGGCTCGTCGAGCAGCAGGAAGAAGGCCCCGTCCCCGCCCACGCCGTCGTCGGGGCTCGCCCCGTACAGGCGGGCCTGCGGCCTGCCCTCGCCGTGCAGCCGTTCCACCCGTTCCCCGGCGCGGGCCCGCAGCTCGTCCAGCGGCCCGAACTGGATGGAGTCGGTGGGACAGGCCTTGGCGCAGGCCGGTTCCAGCCCGCCGAGCTGGCGGTCGTAGCACATCGTGCACTTGAACGCCCGGCCGTCGCGCTCCCTGCGGTCGATCACGCCGTACGGGCAGGCGGGCACGCAGTAGCCGCAGCCGTTGCAGACGTCGGCCTGCACCACCACCGTGCCGAACTCGGTGCGAAACAGCGCCCCGGTCGGGCAGACGTCCAGGCAGGCGGCGTGCGTGCAGTGCTTGCACACGTCCGACGACATCAGCCATCCCTCGATGCCCTCGCCCCCGTCTCCGCCGTTCCCGCCGCCCGGCTGCTCGATGAAGGCCACGTGGCGCCAGGTCTCGGCCCCCAGGCCGCCGGTGTTGTCGTATGAGGTGGCGCGGAAGACGAACCCGTCGTCGGGGACGTCGTTCCACTCCTTGCAGGCGACCTCGCAGGCCTTGCACCCGATGCAGATGCTCGTGTCGGTGAAGAACCCCATCCGCTCAGCCATCGCGGTACTCCTCGATCAGGTCGAGCAGCGCCCCGCCCACGGGACGCCTGCCGGGCCGCAGGTCGCAGGTCATGGCCTTGCTCTCCTGGATGTAGACGTTCGGGTCGAGCACGAGGGGCGTCAGGTCGTTGACGGCGTCGCCGGTCACCAGGCCGCCGCTGCCCCAGCCCCAGTGGTAGGGGAGGCCGATCTGGTGGACCGTCCTGCCCTGCAGGCGCAGCGGGCGGACGCGCCCGGTCACCAGGACGCGGGCCTCGATCGCCGAACGGGACGTCACGATCGTCGCCCAGCCCCCGTTGACCAGCCCCAGCTCGGCGGCGAGCGCCGTCGACACCTCGCAGAACAGCGCCGGCTGCAGTTCGGCGAGGTAGGCCAGCGGCCGGCTCATGCTCCCCGCAGTGTGGTGCTCGGTGAGCCGATAGGTCGTGAGCACGTACGGGAAGCGCGGCGAGCCCGGCGGGTTGTAGGGACTCTCGGGACGCAGGTAGGTCCGGCGCGCCGGGTTGGCCCGCTGCCCGTACAGCGTGTTGCGCACCGGCGACTCGTGCGGCTCGTAGTGGGCGGGCAGCGGCCCGTCCGCCAGGCCCGCAGGAGCGAACAGCCAGCCCTTGCCGTCGGGCTGCATGATGAACGGGTCGGTCCCGGCCAGCGCGGCCTCGGCCAGGGCACCCTCGGGCGGCAGGTAGCCGGGCGGCTTGTCCCTCTCGAAGTCCGGCACGTCGAGACCGGTCCACTGCCCCCTCTCTCCCTTGTCGGGGTCCCACCACACGTAGGCCTTGCGCTCGCTCCACGGGCGGCCCTCGGGATCGGCTGAGGCCCGGTTGTACAGAAGGCGCCGGTTGGCGGGCCAGGCCCAGCCCCATTCGGGCGCGACCCTGCTCTGCTCGCCGGCGGGCCTGCGCCGGGCCGCCTGGTTGACCTCCTCGGCGTGCACCCCGCAGTAGATCCAGCAGCCGCACCGGGTGGAGCCGTCGGGCCTGAGCTCGGTGTAGGCCGACAGGGCCCGCCCGTCGGGGCCGGTGCCGTTGATCTCGCGCAGCACGGCCCGCGCCGACGGCTCGGCGTGCTCGCCCTCCTCAGGGTAGTCCCAGGTCAGCTCGCGGACCGGCCGGTCGATCTCGTCGCCGGTCATCAGCCGCCTGATCCGCTTGCCGAGGTGGTAGTAGAACGACAGGTCGCTGCGGCAGTCGCCCGGCGGCTCCAGCGCCTTCTCCCGCCACTGCAGCAGCCGCTGGGTGTTGGTGAAGGTGCCGTCCTTCTCCACGTGGCTCGCGGCGGGCAGGAAGAACACCTCGGTGGCGATGTCCTCGGTGCGCGTCTCCCCGGTCTCCAGCTCGGGGCCGTCCTTCCAGAACGTGGCCGTCTCCACCAGGGTCAGGTCCCGCACCACCAGCCAGTCGAGGTTGGCCAGGCCCAGGCGCTGGGCCCGGCCGCCCGAGGAGCCGACCGCCGGGTTCTCCCCCACCACGAAGTAGCCCTTCACGGTGCCGTCGATCTGTCCCATCACGGTGGTGAAGTGGCCGTGGTCGCCGGTCAGGCGCGGCAGGTGGTCGAAGCGGAAGTCGTTCTCCTCGGTGGCGGCGTCGCCCCACCACGCCTTGAGCAGGCTCACCATGTAGCAGCGCTTCCTGCCCCAGAAGCCGGTGTCGGCCCCGGTCTTGGCGAGGTAGTCGTCGAGCCCCTCGTGCCGGTGGGCGTGCGGCATCGGCAGGTATCCCGGCAGCAGGTTGAACAGGGTGGGGATGTCAGTGGAGCCCTGGATGCCGGCGTGGCCGCGCAGCGCCATGATGCCGCCGCCGGGGCGGCCGATGTTGCCCAGCAGCAGCTGCAGGATCGAGGCCGTGCGGATGTACTGCGCGCCCACGGTGTGCTGGGTCCAGCCGACCGCGTACGCCCAGGCGGTGGTGCGTTCCCTGCCCGAGTTCGCGGTGATCGCCTCGGCCAGCTCGGCGAAGCTCTCCCGGGAGATGCCGCACAGCTCCGCCACCGTCTCCGGGGTGTAGCGGGCGAAGTGCCGCCGCAGGATCTGGTAGACGCAGCGCGGGTGGCGCAGCGTCGGGTCCGTGGGCGGCCTCGACGGCGCGGCGGCGCCGCCGGAGCCGTACTGCTCCGGGCCCGCCACCTCGGCGTGCCGTGCTCCGCCCTCCAGGTGCTCGCCGTGCTCGCCGCCGGCACCGGCCGCCTCCTCCACCCTGCCCTCGCCGCCCTCGTACGCCCAGCTCGACGGGTCGTACGCGCGCGTCTCGGGGTCAAAGCCGGAGAACAGCCCGTCCAGGTCCTCGGTGTCCCTGAAGTCCTCGGAGATGATCGCCGAGGCGTTGGTGTAGGCCAGCACGTACTCGCGGAAGTCCAGCTCGTTGGCGAGCACGTGGTTGATCAGCGCGCCGAGCAGCACGATGTCGCTTCCCGCGCGGATCGGCAGGTGGCGGTCGGCGATCGCGCTGGTGCGGGTGAAGCGCGGGTCGATGTGGAACACCTTCGCCCCGCGCGCCCTCGCCTCGACCACCCACTGGAACCCCACCGGATGGCATTCGGCCATGTTGGAGCCCTGGATGACGATGCAGTCGGACTCGGCCAGATCCTGCTGGAAGTCCGTGGCACCGCCACGCCCGAAGCTGGCCCCCAGACCGGGGACGGTGGAGGAGTGTCAAATACGGGCCTGGTTCTCCACCTGGATCGCGCCGAGGGCAGTGTAGAGCTTCTTCATCAGGTAGTTTTCTTCGTTGTCCAGCGTCGCCCCGCCCAGGCTCGCGATGCCCATGGTGCGCCGGACCGTCCTGCCCTCGAACTCCTGCTGCCAGGTCTCCCTGCGGGTCCGCACCACCCGGTCGGCGATCATGTCCATCGCCGTCTCGAGGTCGAGCGGCTCCCAGTCGGCGCCGTGCGGCCGCCGGTAGAGAACGCGCGTCTGCCGGCCGGGATGGGTGACCAGCTGCTTGCTCGCCGAACCCTTGGGGCACAGGCGCCCGCGCGAGATGGGCGAGTCCGGGTCGCCCTCGATCTGGGTGACCCGGCCGTCCTTGACGTAGACCAGCTGGCCGCAGCCGACCGCGCAGTACGGGCAGATCGACCGCGCGACGCTGTCGGCCTCCTCGGTGCGGGGCCGCAGCGCGTCGGTGCGCGCCGAGCGCGCGGCGTCGCCCCTGGCGTCCTCTCCCATGAGCTGCCGGATCACCGGCCAGCGGGAGATCCCTCTCCCCCGTGTCACCTTCGGGGCCTTACCCCGGCTCACCTGCCCTAATCACCTGGCGGGTTCGCAGAGCGCCATCTCGCGGTCCGGCGCGGAGAAGGCCCGGTAGTTCCCCGAGTGGAAGATCAGCGGCTCGCCCTCCTCCCGCCGGAAGTGCTCGACCTCCCCGACGAAGATCAGATGGTCGCCCCCGTCGTAGGTGGCCACCGCGCGGCAGGCGAAGTGGGCGACGGTCCCGGCGAGCACCGGCACCCCGCCCGGGGCGAGACGGGTCTCCACCCCGGCGAACTTGTCGGCCAGCGGCGTGGCGAACCGCCGCGACAGGTGCTCCTGGCCGGCGGCCAGGACGTTGACCGCGAACCGCCCGGCCTCGGCGAAGGCCGGCGCGCTGGGAGCGCGCCGGGACAGGCACCACAGGACCAGCGGCGGGTCGAGCGAGACGGAGGTGAAGGAGTTGACGGTCACGCCCAGCCGGTCACCCCGCGAGGTGGCGGCGGTGACCACCGCCACCCCGGTGGCGAACTGCCCGAGGGCGTCGCGCAGGGATCTCATGACGTCCCCTCACTTCCCGGCCCGGGCCAGGTACTCGGCCGCGCCGGCCGGGTCCAGGAACCAGCCGGCGTAGTCGGACGGGTCGTCGAAGCCGTTGACGAAGCGGGAGGCCACCTCGGGCAGCCCGCCCGCGGCGCCGAGGATCTCCAGCACGTGCGGCGGCGGGGGCGCGAGGAGCGCGTTCGTCCAGGTGGTGACGTGCCGGGCGGCCAGCCAGTAGCGCTCGAAGACCCGCTCCATCCACGCCGCGTCGTACAGCCGCTCGCCGCGCTCGAGGATGTCGGACAGGTAGGAGGCCGCGCACTTGGCGGCGTTGTTGGAACCCTGCCCGGTGATCGGGTCGTTGAGCACGACCACGTCCGCCACGCCCAGGACCTGGGCGCCCGACGGCAGCGTCGCCACCGGCCTGCGCACGACCGGGGTGAAGCGGCCGGACAGGACGCCGCCCTCGTCGGTGAGCTCGACGCCCGCGGCGCGCTCGGCCTCCCACGGCAGGAACGTCTCCAGGATCCGCCTGCTCATCGCCAGGTGCTCGGCGGGCGTGCCGGCGTCCGCCCAGCAGTCCATCGGCCCGCCGGGCACGCCCTCGAACACCATGATCTCGCAGGGGCCGGTGACGGTGAGCGCGGGGAACACGAAGTACTCGCCGACCCCGGGGATCACGTTGAAGCACACCGCGGAGTAGTCGGGCCGCGGCGCGAGGCCGTTGACGTAGGTGAGGGCGAGGGCCCGCTGCGGGGCACGGTACGGCGAGCGCGGCGCGTCCCGCTCGAAGAGGGAGGCGATCGACCCCTTGCCCGCCGCGACCAGGACCAGGTCGTACTGGGCGGCGTAGTCCTCCAGGTCCTCCACGGTGGCGTCGTGGATGACGATCTTCCCGCCGAGCCGCTCCACCTCGGCCATCCAGGCGGGCATCTTCAGCCGCTGGTCGACCGAGCGGGCGGGGGCGTCGAGCCGCGCGGCCCAGCGGATCGCCGGGTCGCCGCCGGGCCCGGCCACCGCGAACTGGATGCCGTCAATCGGCGGGCAGCCGTCCGCCCACAGGTCCAGGCCGAGGTCCCGCTCGTGGCCGAGGGCGGTGCCGAACATGGCCTGGCTGGACATGACCCGGCCGCCTCGGATGTCCTCCGGGGTCCGGTTGGAGACGACGGTGACGTCGTAGCCGTTCCGCAGCAGGCCGAGGGCGAGGTGCAGGCCCGCCTGACCGGCGCCGACGACGAGGATTCTGCGCATGGTGAGGTGTCCTTTCAAAGAGGGTCCGAGGGCTTCGGGGAAGCCTTGAGGAGGCTTCGAGGAAGCGGGGGAACGATCGAGCGGCGCCTGGTGAAAAGGTACGACGACCGCCGCCGCCCGTGCCATCCGCTCAGCGCGGGTTCCATCCATCTGACGCGGATCTCCCCGGGCCCCTTCCTGGAGTCGCCGTGAAGTCGCCCCGAAGTCGCCACAAGCCCGCCCACAAGGTCGTCACGGGGACGCCGCGAAACGAAGGATGAGAAAACACTCAGGCGTCGGCATTCTTCGGCGCGGGCGCCGGCGCCGAGGAGCAGGGCGATGAGGGCGGGGCCACGGCGGTCGGCGGTGGTCGGCGGCGCGACGGACCGCGTTCTCCTGCGCCCGGGTCAGCGCGTCGGGGGCGCCGGGTTCGAGACCCGGGCGCGTTTGACGGCCAGACGTAGCGCGGGTCCGTGTTCATACAGCGGCGTCACTGCGACCAGCGCCTGTTTCGCCGTCCCCGGCAGCGATCAGGTGCCGGCGCCAGGCGGTGACGGCGCCGCCCCAATCGGCAATGCGGTTGTCGACTGGGCGACCATCTCGATTGCCGGTCTCGCCGCCGCCACCATTGATCTTGTCGTTGGCGCTCGAGGTCACCCTCCGGGCTCCCGCTGCTTCTTATTCGGGGAGTTTTTCCGGCGTTAACCCTGCCCCGCCCGAAGGTTATCCGGGGAGATCGTATCCAGTCTCCCCGGATAACACTACTTATCCAGGGAGTTGCAAAACGGCGAGGCGGAGGTGCGCGTCAACAGGCCGTCGACATACGGGTGGCGGTGGTGCGATCCTGCCCGAGGAGTTCGTCGTGTCAACGGGGTGTTGACATACTGGGGTGGTTGCGCCGGGCGAGTGAAGCCGGCCGCTCGACGAAGGGGAGGGCGGGTGAGTCGTTCGGCGCAGGTTCGCCGGTTGGTCGCCGATCTGGAACAGGCCGCCGGGGTTGCCATTGAGGCCTCCTACGGTGGCCAGGGCCAGCAGTGGCTGCTGCACTGGGACAACGGCCCCACCCTCGCCGCGATGCGCACCCACCTGACCGGCCTCGCCAAGCAGGCCGGCCTGGCGGTGGAGTTGTTCAAGCTGTCGCGCATCGTCCAAGACGACGCCCTGGCACTGCAGGCGGTGCGCTACCTGCGCACCACCCGAACCGGCCCCGACGCTTACGCCTATGAGTCGACGCTGGCCTGGGAGATCGAGCGGGTCGCCCGCGACAGCGACCACCCCGATCGGCCGCTCGATGAGCGCGAGGCCGTCCTGGCTGGGCGGCTGCTGGCCGCCGAGGGCAACTACACCAGCCCGCAGCGCCTGGCCGAGCGGCTGTTGCGGCCCGGCGGCGGGCTCGCGGTCCTGCTGGATGACGACCTGCAGCAGGCGCGGCCGGGGGGATCGGCTGTGGGCGGCCGAGTATCTGACCGCCCGCTACAGCACCCCCGAACACCAACACGACAACCAGCACAGCAGCCGGCGCGACGACCACGACGACAGCCAGCTCGATGGGTTCGGTGGCGGGCTCGGCACGACCGAGCAGGTCCGCGCCTGGCAGCGGCACCTGCAGACCGCACCAGCTCATGCGCTGCTGGCCGCCGCGGCTGCCGACCCCGAGGCTGGGCCGGGCGTACGAATCGCCGCCCTCACCCTGGCCTCCCAGGTGCGGGCCGAGCTGGAGGCGCTGCTCGTCCGTCACGACCATGCCGAACTGGCACTGGTTACCGGGCTACGGGCCGATGGCATGGCCTGGGCTCAGATCGGCCGCGCCTTGGGCACCACTCGCCAGGGCGCCGCCCAGCGCGCTGACCGGCTCACCACCCGCGTCAATGGGGCGTTGACAGAACAGTGAATGGATGATCTTTCTGCTGTCCGTGCTTCACTCGATCAGATCGATCAGTGCTCACGCCGCCGGATATTGAACAAGCGCCGCCACCATGAGGAGCGCGAGCTCTCGGCCGTACGAGCCACTGCATAGTTGTCTCGTACTGTCCGGGTCCCCGGGTGGTCGGCGCCCAGCACCCGCTCGCAGTCGGCCAGCGTCGCCTCATGCACGGTGATCGCCTCCGCCACCCGACCCGCCGCCATATAAGCGTTGGCGAGGTTGTTGCGGCTGAGCAGGGTGTCGGGGTGGTCGGCGCCCAGCAGTCGCTCGTAGTCGGTGAGGGCGTGGGTGAGTACCTCGATGGCGCGGGGCAGGTCAGCCAGGCGGTACAGGTAGGTGCCGCACCGGGATCGCAACGTGAGCAGGGCAGGTTTGGCTGGCGTCCGGGGTTGGCCAGGGGCCATCGAAGGCCCTGGGCGGCCTGCGGCAGCTGCGGCGCGCACGTGGCGCTCGCCGACATCCGACGGCCCGGCCGCCGCGAACCGCGAGGCAAAGTGGTTGGCGTGCACGGCCGACTCCGAAAACAGGGCCCCGCCGAACATCCAGAGCAGGGCACAGCCGTCCGGATGTCCTATCCGTGCTCACCTCGCCGGGCGTCAAGGTGCAGACGATGCTGCTGCTGGCGCTTGTGCTGTTCGTACCGCTGCTGTCGCCAGCAAGGGCCAGGGCCTGCGCATCCTGCCCGACTTCCGCCGAGTCCTGCTCCACCCGCCACCTTGGTGTTGATGTGCTGGAACTGGGCGTCGCGGTCAGGGACTTGGCTGCCGGCACGCTTCTTGGCCATGCCCTGGAGACTGAATCCCATCGAGCGCAGCAGATCGCCTACCGCCGGGGCGCTGATCGGATGGCCCGCCTCGGTCAACTCTCCGGCCAGGTCCCGCAGTGAGGCAGTGGTCCAGCGCAGCGGAGAAACCGGCGCACCGCCCGCGAGCTCGAGACGTCCCCGCGTGATGGTCGACTCCGATACTTCTGCCAGCCTGGCCACCACCGCGATCCCGCCATGCCCGAGCGCATCCGCCTCAGCAGCCAGATACAAACGGCGCTGCCGCTCGTCCAGATGCGGAAGCACAGCCGCGAACTTCACATCTAGGACCGCCAAGCCCGTCTCCGACATCGCCATGGAAAGCCAGTTAGCACACCACTCAATGAAGTCGCACTGAAACCAGCAGTAATTGTCTTACGGGTCCTCACTAGTTCGTCTCGCCCGCGAAAAGCTTGGCCGCCTTGCGCAGGATGTCCCGCTCTTGCTCCAACTCCCGGATCCGCGCCTTGAGCTGCTTGTTTTCCTCTTCCAGCACGTCGTCCGAGGGTACGTGCCCGCCCGACGCGGTCTTACCCGCCGTGGCCGCGCCGGCTCCGCCTTCACCGCGGGCCTGCGCAGAACGCACCCAGACTCGCAACGTCTCGCGGCTGACCCCCAGATCCCGCGCTATCGACGTGATCGTCCGGTCCGGCCTCGATAACACCAACGCCACCGCGCCGGCCTTGAACTCGGGCGGGTAGTTCTTCATCACCATCAGTGATATCTCTTCCCCTGGACCTCAAGATCCAGTCTCCGAGGTGTCCTCGTTCATGGGGAAATGCCCCTCTGCCTGGGGACTTCCCGCGGCCTCGCAGACCAAAGACGTCCTATGGCACGCAGGCCCCGACGGGATCGTTCCGGACTGGGTTGTTCGTCTGGGGCCGCCGCCTCCCAGCGACGGCAGCCGGTAACCGGTCCAGGCCGTCTCCCGGCATATGGCCACACTCTGGACGCGGGGCATGGTGCTGGCAGGAACGAAAAGTCCCGCTAGCCCCGTTTTCCGCACGTGAGTGATCTTCAGCGGAGGTCTCGTGGATCGATATCGAGAGGATCCAGGAGATGGAGTTGGAGGTGGGTGGGTTGCGGGATGGCCGGAGGTGACTGGCCCGTGCCCGGGATCAGCCGGATGCCGGCCCGAGCTTGCCGGTGCAGACGGCGGGGCGGCCGGCGTACAAGCCGTTGACCTTGGTCGGTTGTCCATCAGGTGCGGGTCGGTGACGGCCAGTGGGCCTTTGAAAACCGGTGCCTGCGTCGGCGATCAGACAGGGGCCACTCGCCGGGCTCGGCCGATTACCGAGTCTGGCAGTGCACTGCCTGGTGGCCACCGCCGTCAATGCCGACGGCCGGCGCGAGATCCTCGGCCTGGACGTCACCTCGGCCGAGGACGGCGCCGGCTGGCTGGCTTTCGTGCGCGGCCTGTCCGGGGTGCAACTGGTCATCTGGTTTATGCACTTGCTCCCGGCGCCCTAGGCCAGGAGTTTGACCAAGGAGGAACTTCGATTGTCCGCGCTCCGTTACAGTCGTGCGCTTCGTGGCCGGCTCCTGCGACGCACTGCTGCACCCGGCCAGTACCAGGAATCCCGTCAGGATGATCGGCAGTGTTCGCCCTATAGGTCCTCACATTTGCGCATGTCTAGGATGCTTCGCGGTCTGCCGCGTGGACGATCTCGTAGGTGAGATAGGCGAGGCCGTCACCGACGGTCCGCGTGCCGAGCAGACGCAGGGGCGTGTGGTCACTGGTCTTGCCGAAGAGACGCTCACCGGTCCCGAGCACGACCGGGAAGACGATCAGCCGCAGCTCATCGGCCAGGTCGCTGTCGATCAGTGTGCGCGCGAGCCGGTAGCTGGCATAGACGAGGATCTCCCCGTCGAGCTCCTGCTTCAGCTTCGCGATCTCGGCCACCACGTCCCCCTTCAGTAGCGTCGCGTTACTCCAGCGTGGGTGTTCGAGGGTCGAGGACGCGACGTACTTGGGCATGCTGTTGAGCTTGTCCGCCCACTCGCCGCTTCGAGTCAGCCATCGCGCGGCGAACCACTCGTCGCTCCGTCGGCCCAGGAGCAGGGCCTCCGCGCCCAGAGCCTCGTCGGTCTCGAGCTTGGCCCACGCCTCGCGATCTTTGCCGCCGAATTGATTGAACCAGCCGCCCACCCTGGAGCCCTCCTGCCCGTCCGGGTCCTGGACGACTCCGTCGAGCGTGACGTTAGTGCTGATGACGATCTTTCCCATGGCGGTTCTCCTTCGTCGGACTAGCTAGGCGGCCGGGTTGGCGTCGTCGGAGTCGAGCCATGCCTCGAATGTCGGACCGGCGAGCATGGCGTGCGGTTGGGGCAGCAGGCTGCCGTCTTCCCAGATCTTGTCGTCGGGGTCGTTGGGATCGCTGACATCCTGGACCCGCAGGGGGAGGCCGCTGCGGGCCACGAACAGCATGGCCAGGTCGATCAGGTTCTCCTCCCGGGGACCTGCGATCTCGGGTAACGGTCGCTCGGAGCGTTTCGGTGATGCTGCCCATGCCGGGTCGGTGGCCAGGTCGACGAGCGCTCGGGCGACGGCGCGGGAGGCCACCGGCTGGATGCGCATCCTGCGCAGGTGGGCCACCTCGCCCTGGGTGCCCCAGTCGATGAGCTGGGGAACCATCTCATGGAACAGCGCTGCCCGCAGCACCCGCACGGGGATGGGCCCGGAGAGCACGGCCTTCTCGTGGGTGTGTTTCGCCGCGCCGTGCCCGGTGGTGAAGCGGTCGATGCCGAGGACGGATACCCCGACTATGCGGTGCACGCCCGCTTTCTGGCCGATCTCGTGCAGGTTGCGGGCCGAGGCGGTGAAGAATTCGGCGGCCGCTTCCGGCGTCGGCCGTTGATGTCCCCGGGCACTCCCGCTGGAGGCGTCGATGACGCACTCCACTCCGGCCAACGCCGTCGTCAACCCCTCGCCGGTCACCACATCCACCCCGGTGGACCGGACCATCGGCACGACGTTGTGGTCGCTCGCCTCGAGCAGTTCGACGACACGGCTTCCCACCCTTCCCGTGGCTCCCGTCACAGCGATCTTCATAGGTCTCCCTCCTGGCTCTCCGTTCGGTCCTGCATCTCCCAGGCGTGCTCGAGGACATGCCAGGTGATACGGCAGGGGGCGTTGCGTCTGGTCCAGGCCCCTGGGCGCCACGGGTGTGCCGTCCGGGGGAGCCCTCCCGCACCGGTCACCTGTGAGGATGAGCGGCAGCATGCCAGCGCGAGCCAACGCGGTCGTAGGCCCGCGCCCGACGCCCTCGACGACATCGAGGGCGAAGGACTGCTTCTGGGAGACATCGAGGCGAACGGCGATCCGAGACAACGGCATGCAGCGGTCAGTTCCTGACGACGACATCGACGTCGATGTTGCCGCGCACCGCATTCAGGGACGGGCAGACCTGATGTGCCTGGTCCACCAGTACCTGCGCCTCCTGTCGCGACAGGTGGGGCAGCGACACCTCGAGGCTGACCACGAGCTGAAAGGCGCCATCCTTCTTCCGGCCGAGGCCGACCTTCGCGCTCACGGCGGAATCGTCGACATCGGCCTTGGCCTGCTTGCCGACCAGGCGAAGCGCCGAATGGAAGCATGCGGCGTATCCGGCCGCGAACATTTGCTCGGGATTGGCGCCCTGGCCCATGCCGCCCAGTTCCTTGGGCACGGACAACCGTAGGTCGATCTTGCCGTCGGTCGTCCGGACGTGTCCGTCTCGGCCGTCGCCCGTCGCGAGCGCCTCGGCGGTGTACAGAACGTGCATGTCAACCTCCTTCCGCTTCTAGTCGTCGACTCTGCCCATGGTCAAGTTGACGGTGGTTCCGGTCATCCCGCTCGCTCTATCTGAAGCCAGGAAGACCGCCATGCTCGTCGTCTCCTCGAGCGTCATGAGGCGCTGAGGATGGGTCGTGCTCGCGAGCACCTCCTGCCACTGCTCCCACGTCACGCCCAGTTCGTGGGCGCGCTGGTGGAAGGCGTCCTTGATCAGGGGCGTCTCCGGTATGGCGTAAGGTCGCAGACCGACCACACGAATGCCGTGGGGTGCGAGTTCGGCGGACAGGTCCCGGGTGAGCGCCTCCTTGGCGGCCTGCGCCGGACCGTACCCTCCCACCAGAGGGAAGCCGACGCGGGAGTGGACAGCCGTGGCGGTCATGATCACTCCCGACCGGTTCACGATCATGTGCCGCGCGGCCAGGCGCGCGGTCAGAAAGTACGAGGTGAGCAGGGTGGCGACCGGCAGGGAGAACTGCCCAGCCGCCAAGTCGGTCAGCGGGACTCCCAGAATGGGCGCATTGTGCTCATCGCCGTAGGCGTACGGGGTGCCGACCGCGTTGAACGAGATGTCGACGTGGCCCGCGCTGGCGATCACCGACTGCAGATGCCTGTCCACGGCCTGCTCGTCGATGGCGTCCACTTCTGCTGCTTCCGCGGATCCGCCGGCGGAGACAATGTCTTTCGCCACCACCTCGACCGGAGCCAGGCGGCGCCCGGTGAGGAAGACGGCGGCCCCCTCGGAGGCGAAAGCGCGAGCGATGGCGCCGCCGATCCCGCCTCCGGCTCCGTAGATCACCGCAACCTTGTCCTTCAGGATCATCTGGGTTCCTTTCTGGGCCCGAGCTGTCGACCGTGTAGACGCCGCGATATCAAGAAAGGGGGCGCCGCCCCTTTCGCCCCTCGGCTGGCGTCTGTACAGGATGGAAAGGTCGCCGAGGCGCGGGAGAGTGGAGCCAGTGACAGCCGACCTGATCACCAGGGCTCGGGCCGGGGACGGCGAGGCGTTCCGGGAACTGACCGAGCCCTACCGCCATGAGCTGCAGGTGCACTGCTACCGGATGCTCGGGTCGTTCCAGGACGCCGAGGACGCCCTCCAGGATGCGCTGCTGGCCGCCTGGCAGGGCCTGCATGGGTTCGAGGGACGCGCTTCGATACGCACCTGGCTCTACCGGATCGCCACGAACCGGTGCCTCGATGCGCGCCGGTCGGCCGGCCGGCGCCCGGCCAAGGAGTGGGACATGCCCGAGGTCGACCCGCCCGCACCGACCCGGCCCGGCGAAGTCGTGTGGCTCGAGCCGTACCCCGAAGCCCTCCTGGAGGGTGTGCCGGGCCCGGAGGCTCGCTATGAACATGCCGAAGCCATCTCCCTGGCTTTCGTGACCGCACTGCAGGTCCTGCCGCCTCGCCAGCTCGCCGTCCTCGTCCTGCGTGACGTCATGGGCTTTCACGCGGCCGAGGTGGCTGAGATGCTCGACTCGAGCGTTGACTCGGTCAAGAGCGCTCTGAAACGGGCACGCGCTCGTCTCCAGCGCGGATGGCCTCAGGCCGCCGAACCGCCTCCCGCCTCCGGCTCACCCTCCGAGCAGGCGCTCGTGGCGAGCTTCGTCCGCGCCTACGAAGCCGGTGACGTCGACGCTTTGATCGCCATGTTCACCGACGACATCACCGTCTCCATGCCGCCGATTCCCCTCGAATACCAGGGCCGGGACGCCGCGGCGCGCCTGTTTGCCGGCATCTTCGGCTCCGGCAGGCGGGTCGACCTGGTGCCAACGCGAGCCAACGGCCAGCCGGCCTTCGGCGCCTATCTCCACGGCTCCACCGGCATCCGCCATGGAAGCGGTTTGTTCGTCCTCACCCTCGCCGGCGACCGGATCTGCGCCTTCACCCGCTTCGACAACGATGTGCTCCCGTCGTTCGGGTTGCCGCGATCACTTCCCGGCTAACCGTGTTTTCCGAACGTCGAGGTAACTGAAGATCGTTGGGTTTGCTGTTCTGATCGTTTGCGCGGTATGACCTGGCGGGTGAGACAGCGTGCGCAGTGGGGCCGGGCCAGTGTCGAGAAGATGCTCGGCGTTACCGGTGGTGGCCGGGTTCTGCTCGCGGCTTCGGATCCGGGAGTTGGTGGATGCGGCCTGCCCGGTGCGTGATGTGGCTGAGTTGACGCACGGGCAGGTGATCGAGGTGCTGGTGGCCAACCGGCTGACCTCGCCGGCTCCGTTGGTGCACGTGCGGGAGTGGGCGCACGCCTGGGCGGTGGGTGAGGCGTTCGGGGTGGAGCCTGGCCTGCTCAACGATGACCGGATCGGCCGCGCCTTGGACGCGATCGCCCCGCACCTGGATCACCTGGCCGGCTCGGTCGGGCTGGCCATGATCGAGGCGTTCGGCGTGGAGGTGACGCGCCTGCATTGGGACCTGACCTCGATCTCATTGCAGGGCGACTACAAGCAGGCTGAACCCGGCTTCGCCGCGCCGAAGTTCGGCCATCCCAAAGACCGCCGGCCGGATCTTAAGCAAATCCAGGCCGGGCTCGCCGTCAGCTCCGACGGGGCGATCCCGCTCTTCCACCGCTCCTATGACGGCGGGGCCGGCGAGGTCGGCCAGGTCATACCGGCGATGCAGGCGCTGCAACGGCTGGCCGCCCGCAACCGATGTTGATGATCGGTGATTCGAAGCTGATCTCGTATGCGAACCTGGCCGCGATGACCGCCGAGGGCGTGGCCTTTATCGCGTCGGCCTCCAAGATTTACGTGCCGGCCGAGGTGTTGGCCCGGCAGCGACTTGACCAGGCCCAGGCGGTGGACTACGTCGCCGCCCGCGACGCCGGCAAGGACGCCTGGCGGCGCGGCACCTGGCACGTGGCCGAGGACGGCATGACGCTGGCCGGGTCACGCAAGAAAGACCCCATCCTGGCGTTACCGAGCTGCGAGCTGAGGGCACGGCCTGGGCCCAGATCGGCCGAGCACTGGGCACCACCCGCCAAGGCGCCGCCCAACGCGCCGAACGACTCACCACCCGCGTCAACGGGGCATTGACACAACAGTGAACCGATGATCTTTCTGTCTGTCCGTGATTCACTTGGGCAGGTCGATCAGTGCTCACGTCGCCGGATGCCGTACAGTCCCGCTGGCGATGTCCCCGTCTTCCCGGTCGGCGGGTTCGGGAGTGGTCAGCTCAGCCTGAACGAGCTCGCACGTTTGTAGCAGCCGTAGTGGCCGAGATGTCCGTACCTGTCGATCCACCGCTTGCCGGCGCAGTCTCCTACGAGGTCTATGTCGGTGTGGAAGAACACGTCGCAGTGCGTGCCGTTGCCCAGCCTGGTGTTCACCGAGCTGACTCGGTCGCCCCAGCCCATGTGATCCAGCCTTTTGAACTCGTAGTCCGCCTTGCCGGACGTACTCCTGCTGCAGTCGCGGGGGACGGAGATGGTCACGGTGTCGCCGCGGGAGTTGTAGTTGATCCAGTCGTAGAGCACGGCCACGGCGTAGCCGGCCGCGTTGGCGACCCGGATCGCCCGCGACAGGCTGCTGTAGCAGCCCAGCCCTTTCCCGTGTCTGTCGGCCACGCAGTGGCTGGCCGACGCGGTGGCGGAGGGTATCGAAGCCGGCGTGGCCGCCAGCGCCGTGCCGGATGCGGGCATGATGCCGGCGCCCATGGCGAGCAGGCAGGTGAGTCGAACGGCGAGCTTCCTCATGCGGATCCCTTCGTGAAACGTCCGGCGCCATCTCTGTGGTGAAGGTGGTTTCATCGTTTCTCTGTTTCGGATACCGGGAGTTGTTCTTGTGGCGGGCTCCACGGTTTCGGATCGCTCACACCATCCACAAGGAGATCGTGTTGTCAGCCTGTTCGACGGGCTCTCCCGTACAGGCGTACACGCCGCCTGACAGGTGATCCGACGGCGAGCGGAACGCCCGGCCCGCGACCTCACATGGCTATTTTCAAGCTTGCAAGCTTTTGGACCGGCTCTCAGGTGAGCAAGTGGTCTGGGTCAGGCCGGGTGATCGGCTACCGGCAGGGCGCGGGCGATGGCCGCGCGCCACACCTGGCCTGGGGTACTCACCTGTGCGGCCAGCTCCTCATAGCCGGTCAGGTCCTCACGGGAGAGCACCACCGCCGGGTGCGCATCACGCCAGCGCCGCAATACCTCAATCGCGTCCTTGCTGGTGTTCCAGCACGCGGCATGCACCTGTGCCACCAGGTCCACCGGAAGCCGGGCGACGATCTTCTCTGGCCAGCCGCCGTCGCGCGATCCCGGCCATCGGCCAGCCCGCGGCGCCCCCAGCGGAGGTGATGGCCAGTCCACGTCCCAGCTGCGGAAGGTCATCTCCACCCGCACCGCGTGGGTGAGGAGCGCGTCGACGGTGTCGGCCAGCTCGCCCCGCTCGCGCATCTGGGCCACATCGGCCAGCACCTGGGCGGCGAGTGCGGCTCGCTCATCCGCGGCAGCGAGCGGGTCGATTCGACCCCGGGCCTTCACCGCGGCCGGGGACGCCTCCACCGGGCCGGTGGCCAGCCACCGCAGACGGGTCATGCGGATCTCCGGATCGGTGATCAGCAGCCCGTCCAGCGCGGCGCACCGTGCCTCGGTGAACTCGTGCGCCAGCCGGTCGAACGTCTCCCGCTGCGCCTCGGCGCGGGCGTGGGCGACCCGCTCGACCACAGTCCCCAGTCCCGGACGGATCACGCGTGCCGAGATCAGGTACTCGCACCCGAGCCGGAACAGCAGGGTCGGCGAGTCGTGTTCCATCGCCCTGGCGAGCAGGAACTCGTCTAGTTCCTTGAGCTCCAGCGTGGTCGGCAGCCGCCACCCCAGATATTTCGCCACCAGCCGCAAATGCTCGGTCCGCGTCTTCGCCCGCCGCCCGTACGAGCGCAGCCCGGCCGGGTCGACGCCGAACTGCTCGGCCAGCCTGGCTACCGCCACCGGCCCGGATGTCGAGAATCGCGACGCAGCTTCTACCACCTTCTGAGGAGACCGTCCGGCTCCAGGAAGAAGTGCATCGTGACTCTCACACCTCCCTCGCCCCACCAGGACGACCGGCTCACGGCCGCGCCGACGGGGCGAGCGTTCCCGGCCCGCGCCGCCGGCATCTCGTCGATCGCGGGCGTCGCGTTCTTGCTCTTGCTGGTCCTGCTCCACCTGATCCGGCCCGACGTCTCGACGAGTTGGCAGACCACGAGCGAATATGCGCTCGGCGAGTTCGGCTGGCTCATGGTGGTTGCGTTCCTGCTGTCCGCAGTCGGCTACGGAGCCCTGGCGATCGCGCTCCTCGTCCGGCACCAGCGGCTCCCTACCCGGATCGGTGCGGTCATCCTGGCGGTCGCGGCCGTCGGCACGGTCATCGGCGGCGTCTTTGTCACCGACCCCATCGACACTCCGCAGGATCAGCTGTCCGCCAGCGGCACTCTGCACGGGCTTGGCGCCGGACTCGCGCTCATGTTCCTTCCGATCGCGGTACTGCTGATCACCGCCGGGCTCACCCGCGACAGCGCATTCTCTACCGTCAAGCGCGGGCTGTGGTGGACCGCGGTGCTGCCGCCCGCGGCGCTGGTCATGTTCATGGTCGCCCAGACTGTCCTGCTCGGGGCCGACGGCCGCTTCGGCCCCGACGTCCCGATCGGATGGCCGGAGCGACTGCTCGTTCTCGCGTACGCGGCGTGGCAGATCATCGTGGCGCGGATCGTCTCGGGGGCTGAGCAGCAACCGAACGGCCAGTGACGTTAGCGAGCCGTCGGAGCTCGGGTTATCGTCACTGACCGTTCTGATGCGGGTGGTCGCTCGTCCTGTCCCTCGCCGGCGGCTAACCCCGCACGTGCAGACCGAAACCCTTGCGGCCCGGCACTTCCAGGCCCTCCTTCAACCGCAGTGACGGGATCTCGTAGTCACCGAAGTTCTGGCGCCGGAACGCGATCGGCTCGGTCGACTCCAGGGTGAGCAGGCGCTGCTCCCAGGCCTTGGCGACGTCCGGGTAGTCCTCGTCGGTCATCCGATCGGTGCCGTACAGCACGAACGGCGGCAGCACCTCCACGCCCGGGTAGTACAGGATCCCGTGGTGGATCGGGAACAGCAGGTCCTCGATCGGGCCGTTGATCCCGCGATCGGTGTAGTGGGACTCCGGGCCCCCGACGGTCACCGACAGGATCGCCCGCCGCCCCTGCAGCGTCCCCTCACCGAAACGCTCGCCGTACCGGGTCTCGTCGTGCACTCCGACGCCGTACGCGAAGTGGAAGGAGAACACCCGGTCCACCCAGCCTTTGAGGATCGCCGGCATCGTGTACCACCACATCGGGAACTGGAAGACCACCGTGTCGGCCCACAGGAGCTTCTCCTGCTCGGCCGCCACGTCGGGCGTGAGCGCGCCGGCGTCGTACGCCCCGGCCGAACTCGGTATCACCTGCAGCGGGCTCGTGGCGTGCTCGCCGAAGTCCGCCGCGTCCACCACGGCCTTCCAGTTCATCGCGTACAGGTCGCTCACCCGCACCTCGTGCCCGGCGGCTTCGAGAGTGGACACGGCGAGGTCCTTCAGAGAGCCGTTCAGCGAACGCGGCTCGGGGTGGGCGTAGACAATGAGCGTCTTCATGGCTGTTCCCTTCAAAGAGGTGTGTCGCCATAGATGCTCGGGCCGCCGAGGCCTCGTCATTCAGGGGCGCCTCTTCCATCGGACGGGACTTCCTGGTAACAGCAGGACCACCTTCACGTGCGTTACCGGAGCCATACTGGGGGGCATGGACGATCTCGCGGGCTTCCTGCGCACCCGGCGCTCCCGGGTCGACCCAGCGGCCGTCGGCATCCCCACCGACAGCCGCCGCCGCGTCGAAGGGCTGCGCCGCGAAGAGGTCGCGCACCTGTCCGGAGTCAGCGTCGACTACTACGTACGCCTGGAGCAGGGCCGCGCCACCCAGCCCTCCGAACAGGTCCTCGACGCGCTCGCCCGCGTCCTCGGCCTCGACGAGACCGAACGCGGGCACCTGTACCGGCTCGCCCGGCAGCGCCGCCGCCGCGCCAAGTCGCCCAGCGGGCGCCTGCGGCCGGAGCTGCTTCGCGTACTCGACCTGGTCACCGACGCGCCCGCCCTGATCATGGACCACCGGCTGGACGTGGCCGCCGGGAACCGCCTCGCCGGGCTCCTCTACGGTCGGGAGATGCCGGGCTTGAACACCGCCCGGCACATCTTCCTCGATGAGGACGAGCGCGGCCTGTATGCCGACTGGGAGAAATGCACCCTCGACGTGGTCGGGCACCTGCGCCTGGCGGCCGGGAAGTACCCCGACGACCCGGGCCTGGCCTCGCTTATCGGCGAGCTGGCGATGGGCAGCAAGCGCTTCCGCCGCCTCTGGGCCCGCGCGGACGTACGCGCCCGCACACATGGACGCAAGGCGTACCGGCACCCGCTGGTCGGACTGCTGGAACTGCACCAGGAGAACTTCGCGCTGCCGGATGAATCGGGCATGGAGCTGCTGGTGCTGTCCGCGGCACCCGGGAGCCCCACCGAGGACGGGCTGCGCCTGCTGGGCGCGCTCAGTGGTGATGGACATCCCACAGTGAAAGACCTGCCGGTAACGAAATAAGCCCGTTGCGGTCAGCAGCGGCGGTCGGCGGGTCGTCTTCGCGAGTGATGCGTTCGGCTGTGTCTGCGCCGAGGCGTAGTGGCCGAGGTCGGCTTGCTTCTTGGCCAGATCCGCGACCTCGAAACCGACTACGCCGAAGACGCCGCACAACGAATCGCCGCACAAAACAGCGTTCTCAACCGCAAGATCTGTGACCTCATCCAGACTAATCGGAGCTTGGAAGAACGACTTGCCACCTCCCGCTCGAACAACCGCTTCCTAGACAGGGACTGTCAATCAAACGGCTCTGTCTCTCTTTCGGTGGTGACGGAGCGTCAGCCTAAGAGAATGCGGTGGCGAAGCAGAGCGAAGCCGGCTCGGCCGTGCATCTGGCGCATGATGCGCTTGGTCTTGGTGTTCACGCCTTCGGTGCCGCCGTTGTGGTGGGGCAAGGTGACGGCCGCGCGGACGGCATCGCGGTCCTGGTCGAGGCCGCGGGTGAAGGCGTGCAGGTGGGGGAGGTCGGCGGCGCGGGCGGCGGTGATCCACGTGTCGAGACGGTCGGCGTTGCCCTCGTGCGGCCGGAGCAGGTCGGCGAAGGCGCGCACGAGCCCGGCCAGGTCGATCATCTCGGGGCAGGCGGCGGTGAGCTCGTCACGCAACCTCTGCTGCTTGGCGGTGAGGTTACCGGGCCGGGTGAGCAGGAGCCGGGCCAGGTGGCGCGGTGAGATGGGCGGGCGGTCGCCTTCGGCGCGGCCCTGGGTGATGTAGCGATACAGGAGGTTGAAGCTGCCCGGGTAGCCGAGGGTCTTGATTTCGTTGAACAGGTGCAGGACGGGGACGGCGGGGTCGTCGGCGCGGCGGCGCCGCAGGTGGTCACGGTAGGGGTCGACCAGGGTGGGCCGGTACTGCGGGGCGCGTCGCAGCCGTCCGGGTTCGGACACGCGTGCGTAGCGCTTGACGGTATTGAGCGACAGGTTCAAGCGGCGCGCGCACTCCAGCAGGCCGATGCCCTTGCCGAGCAGGTCGTGGACCTGGTGCCAGCGCTGCAGGGTGCTTTGTGCTCGGGGGCCGTCCTGTGGGGGCGGGCCGGCTTTGGCCCAGCAGGCGCTGTGCGCGGTGACCTCTTTCATGACGGCCTGGCCGAGGCCGTGCCACAGGTGCCACCGATCGCCGGCCTGGA
The DNA here is from genome assembly GCF_051918855.1 of Streptosporangium sp. H16. Taxonomy (NCBI): domain Bacteria; kingdom Bacillati; phylum Actinomycetota; class Actinomycetes; order Streptosporangiales; family Streptosporangiaceae; genus Streptosporangium; species Streptosporangium sp. H16. The sequence goes on along the minus strand of NZ_JBPXMD010000046.1, from coordinate 595 downwards.
TCGCTTGCGGGAGGGCGCGGCGGATCGCCTCGGCGTAGGTGCCGGAGCCGTCTCGGCACACGACCTGCACTTGGGGATGGGTGCGCAGCCAGGCTTCGAGGGTGTCGGCGGTGCGGTCGGGCAAGACGTCGATGCGCTGGCGGGTCTCGGCGTTGATGAGCACGGTGGCGTAGCGGTGACGTCGGCGCAGGGCGAAGTCGTCCACCCCCAGGACGCGGGGCACCTGAAGCCGTGGCAGAGGCAGGCGGAGCAAGATGCGCAAGGCGGTATGCCGCGACACGTGCACGGCCAGGGCGGATAAGGTACGCGCGCCGGCACGTCCGGCCAACTCACGGACCACCGCGCCGATCTGGCCGACAAGGCGGGGAGTGCGCCGCTGGTAGCGTTTCAGCACGCCGGGCAACTGTTCGCGAAACGTCTGATGGCAGCCGCGCGTCGGGCATACCAGGCGGCGGATCCGCACCGCCACGAGCACGTGGCGTGCATCGACCGGGACATCGGCAACGCTCCGCTCGTGGTAGCCATGCACCCGGGCGGTCTCGGCTCCACAGCGCGGGCACGCGACTGATCGGTCCGGGGTCCGCGCCCGCACCCG
>NZ_JBPXMD010000045.1:0-44321 GCF_051918855.1 Streptosporangium sp. H16 | reverse complement strand
ACCCTGCGCCTTAACCCACTCCTTCACATTCACTCACGCATCCTGATACATGCTCCACCACCAACTGCTTCCAACCCCTCGCGGCCTACGAGACGAGGTGTCCCGGCACGGCCGCGCGGGTCACGGCGGCGGCGGTGGTGGTAGTGGTGGTGGTGGTGGTGCGAAAGCGTGCCCGGTAGGTGGTCGGGGCGACGCCCAGGGTGTGCTGGAAGACGCGGCGCATGGTCTCCGCGGACCCGAAGCCGGACTCCTCGGCCACCCTCTCCACGGGGTTGTTCCCCGCTTCGAGGAGAGCCTGGGCGGCCTCCAGCCGTATCGACTCGAGGTAGTGCCCCAAGGTCGTCCCCGTCTCGCGGCGGAAGAGCCTGCTGAGGTGGCGGGCGCTGACACCGGCGTCACGAGCCAGGGACTCCAGGCTGTGCGGGGCGGCCGGGTCGGCCACGACGGCGTCCATCACGAGCCGCAGCACCGGGTGCGCCGCCTCACGCGGGGCCAGGCGGGCGCTGAACTGGGACTGCCCTCCGGGGCGGGCCATGAAGACGACCAGCTCGCGGGCGACGTCGCGCGCGAGACCGGCCCCGTGGTCGGCCTCGACCAGGGACAGTGCCAGGTCGATGCCCGCGGTGACGCCGGCGGAGGTGACGACGTGGCCGTCCCTGACGAACACCGGGTCCGGCTCGACCCTCACCCGGGGATAGGCGGCCGCCAGCTGCGCGGCGAGCCGCCAGTGGGTGGCGGCACGCCGTCCGTCGAGCACGCCCGTCTGCGCCAGCACGAAGGCCCCGGCACACACCGAGGTGACCCGCGCCGAGCGGCGGGTGAGCTCCGTGACCAGGGCGAGCAGATCCTGGTCGGCCACGGCCCGCCGCCAGTCGTGGCGGCCGGGGACGACGACCGTGCCCAGCCGCGCGGGCAGGCTCTCCAGGGCTCCGTCCACCCCGATCCGCACTCCGGAGGAGGTGCGCACGTCCGCGCCGGACGGGGAGACGACCCGTACCGCGTAACGGGCGCCGAAGCCGTTCGCCGTGGTGAGGACCTCGGCGGGACCGGTGACATCCAGCAGCTGCACGCCGTCGAAGGCCACCACCGCGACCACGTGGTCCGCCCGCCGGCGCGAGGCTACTCGGCCCACGGGGAGTCCAGGATGGTGCGCACGAAGTCCCCGCGCACGAAACCGGGAACGTAGCGGGCGAGCACGTCGGCCTTCACGTTGCCGAACGTGGTCTGCGGCTTGTGCCGGATCCCCTCGGTGAAGGCGTCGAGGATGCGCCGCTTGAAGTCGGGGCGCGGGTGCAGGGCCACGATCGCCGCCCGGTCGGCCTCGCTGATGTCGTGGTAGCCGATGCCCAGCACGTCGTACTCGACCCCCGCCGTCACCAGTGCCACCTCCGGCTCCATGAACTCGGGGATGCCCGGGGTGGTGTGCAGGGCGATCGCGGTCCACACCCGGCGGACGCCGTCCTCGGGCACCTGGCGCTCCCGCAGGAAGCGGCGGGCCTCGTCGGCGCTGTCGACCTCGAAACGCCGCCCGCTGCCGTGGAAGGGCTCGCCCAGGCCCAGGTCGTGGAACATGGCCGCGACGTAGAGCAGCTCGGGGTCGAAGCCCAGATCCCGGTTGCGCCCCTGCAGGGCGCCGAAGAAGTACACCCGGCGCGAGTGGTCGTAGATCAGCTCGCTCGCGCTGTCGCGTACCAGCGCGGTCGCCTCCCTCGCCAGGGTCGAGTCCGGCACCCGTATCCCGGCCGGTGCGGAAAAGTCCCCGATCATCGCCATCACCCCTGCTCACGTCGCCTGCCGGCCCTCCGGCGGCACCTCCAATCTACGAACCGCCCAACCGCGGCGCCATGGCCGTAGGGCCCTACAACCCACAGATACGGACATCGGCCGGAATGGTCTTTCGGAAAGGACCGACCCGGATCCCGGCGCCAGAGACGATCTTGGAAACGGTTCGGTGACGGCGGCTTCTCACCCCGGTCGGGGGCTGTGGCGTGCCTGCTCGCGCCTGCCGGGCGGCGGCGTTCAGCGCGTGATCGCCCAGTCCGGCGCCCAGGTCCCGGCGGCGCCGTGGCCGGCCGCCGCGGCGGCGAGGTGGGCGCGGAGGGTGGCCAGCCCCGGGTGGGGGTTGTCGCGGTGCCACAGGAGCGAGTGCGGGTAGACGGGCGTGGGGCCGGTCACCGGGATGCGGCGCAGGCCGTGGCCGGCGGGCCAGACCAGGCGGGTCTGCTCGCCCATGAAGGTGGCCAGGGCCGGGGTGTCGGCGACGGTGTCGAGGAGCGCGTCGGAGCCGAAGTTGGGGCCGGTCGCCTCGATGGTGAGGCCGAACTCGGCGACGAGATCGTCGTAGTAGGCGGCCCACTCGGTACCGGGGACGATGCCGGGCATCCAGATCCGGTGCCCGGCGAGCTGGGCGACCGTCACCGACCGGGCGCCCGCCAGCGCGTGGGCGGGCCCGGTGAGGAGCTGAAGCGCCTCGTCGAGCACCCGGACGGACTCGATGCCCTCGGGAAGGGGCCGGCCGGGCGCGGCGACGGCGCGGAAGGACGCGTCGATCGCACCGGACCGGATGGCGGCGAGGGCCTTCTCGATGTCGAACAGCATCACCACGTCGAGCTCGATCTCGGGGTGCGCGCGGTGGAAGCCGCGCATCAGGCCCGACTGCGCGCTGCGCGAGGTGATCACGTCGACGCGCAGCGGACGGCTGCCGGCGCGCACGGACGCGACCGCGCGCTCGGCGGCCCGGAGCAGCTCGCGGGCGTGGGGCAGGAACGCCTGCCCGTCGATGGTGAGCTCGGCGCCGCGCGGGGTGCGGGTGAACAATCGCACGCCGAGGTCGCGCTCCAGCGCGGCGATGCGCTTGGAGACGGCCTGCTGGGTGACCGCCAGCTCGGCGGCGGCCTCCTGGAACTGCCCTGCGTCGGCGGCGGCGACGAAGGTCCGTACGGTCTCGAGGTCCATGCGGACACCCTATGAGTACAACCGCTGGTTGTGGCCGGGTGGCCTGTAGTTGTTTGATCCCCGGCCATGGGGCTCGCTTTGATGCTTTTCGATCGCGGATCGGTTGTGTGGATGAGTGACGAGGGGCGTCGAACATGAGGAACGGGCACCGGTTGGGGCGGCGGTTCGGGTGGCTCTGGGGGGCGTACGGGACCAGCGCGCTCGGTACGTGGCTCGCCTTCGGCGCGTTCCCGCTGATCGCGATCCAGGTGCTGCACGCCGGCCCTGCGCAGGTCGCGGCGTTGTCCAGCGTGGGGGCTCTGGCGGGCGCGGCCGTGGCGGTGCCGCTCGGCCCGTGGGGGGAGTTCCGCCGCAAGCGGCCGGTGCTGATCGGGATGGACCTGGTGCGGTTCGCGGCGCTGCTGACGATCCCCGCCGCGTTCGCGCTCGGCGTGCTCTCCTTCGTCCAGCTCCTGCTGGTCTCGGTCGTCGTCGCGGCGGCCGACATCACCTTCCGCGCCGCCTCCGGCGCGTACCTGAAGACGCTGCTGCCGGTCGAGGACCTGCTCGTCGCCAACGCCCGGCTCGAGTCCACGACCTGGACGACCACGATCGTCGGGCCGCCGCTGGGTGGCGCCGCGATCGGGCTCCTCGGCCCGGTGGCGACGGTGGTGGCCGACGCGGTCAGCTACCTGCTCTCGGCCCTGGGCATCGGCGCGACGGGCGGCCGGGAGCCGCGGCCCGAACGCCGAAAGGCCGCGCGCATGCGGGCCGGGGACCTGCTCGACGGTTGGCGGTACATCCTCGCCGACGCGACGCTACGCCGGCTGTTGGTCAACACCGCCTTGTTCAACGGCCTGGTGATGGCCACCGGGCCGCTGCTGGCCGTCCTGATGCTCGGCCGGCTCGGGTTCGCACCCTGGCAGTACGGCCTCGCCTTCGCCGCCCCCGCGATCGGCGGGCTGCTCGGTTCGCGACTGGCCCGGCCGCTCGTCACCCGGTTCGGACAGCACCGGGTCCTGGTCGTGGCGGGGACGCTGCGCGCGCTCTGGCCCGTCGGCCTGGTCTTCCTGGGGCCGGGCACCGGGGGGCTGCTGCTGGTGATGGGCGTCGAACTCGGGCTCATCTTCTGCTGCGGGGTCTTCAACCCCGTCTGCGCCACCTACCGCCTCGAGCGCACCGCGACCGGCCGGGTCGCCCGCACGCTGTCCGCCTGGGCGGTGACGACCAAGGTCTCGACCGCGCTCCTGACCGCCGTCTGGGGCGTGCTGGGCGGCGTGCTCGGCCCGCGCACGGCCATCGGCCTGGCCGGCGTGCTCCTGCTGGCGACCCCGCTGCTGCTCCCCCGGCGCGCCGCGGCGCCCCTGCCGTACGACCGGATCGTCCTCGATCGGCGACGCTCGTGACCCGCCGCCGGGTTTCACGGCGGGCCCACGTGACGCGCCCGCCGGTCAACCCCTTCCAGGCCGGCCGGGTGCCCGCCTCGTCTTCGCCGTGTCATGGTCGTGTCACGGCCTTGCCGACGGCCGCCGTCATCGAGAAACGGTGACATGCGGCGGACGACGCGCGCACATCCGGTGCCGATCGTGGTTCGTCATGAACGAGCCACGCACGATCCCGCTTCGGCCCCGTGACCGGCTGTATGCCGCGGTCACGCTGGTACTCGCCGTGTTCCTGCTGCCCGCGGCGTTCGCCCGCCATCCCGGCCGTGCCCGCGAACTGGCCTGCCGCTGGGCGTTGCGGGTGCGATTCCCCGCCGAGGACCTCACCGGGCTCACCGACGGCGCCCTGGCGGCGTTCACCGCGGCGCGCGCCCGGGCGCTCTGGCGTCACGGCCAGCTCATCGGCCTCACCTCGGGGTACCGCGATCCCCACGTCCAGCAACGGATGTTCGACGAGGAGGTACGCCGCTCCGGCTCCCCGGCGTCGGCGCGCATGCTCGTGCTGCCACCGGCAGAATCCTCCCACGTCAAAGGCATCGCGCTGGACGTGCGCCCCCATGAGGGCGCGCGCTGGCTGGAGGAACACGGCGCCCGCTACGACCTGTACCGCATCTACGACAACGAGTGGTGGCACTTCGAGTACCGCCCGGACAGGGGCGGCAGGCCACCACGACGACGGCCCCACCCCGGCGTGGGCCAGGCCGGCGAGCACCCGGACCGGCCGTAGCCCACAGGCGGCCCACGGGCAGCCCCGAGGACGGCTCGGCCGTGACACAACCATGACACGGCGCTGACGAGGCGGGGACACGGTCGGCCGACAGTGGACGGGGCCGACCGGCGCCTGTTTCCCAGCGACGGGTCCGGCTGTCTCCGTGCCACCGAGGAAGGCTGATCGATCGTGACCGAACGCGTACGCGTGGCCGTGCTGGCGGGCGGGCCGTCCGCCGAGCACGAGGTGTCGCTGCAGTCGGCGCAGGCCGTGCTCAACGCCCTGCCGAGGGATCTGTACGAGCCCGTCGCCGTCATCATCGACCGGCGGGGCAGGTGGCCGGTGGAACTGCGACGCGATCTCGTGGACGTGGTCTTCCCCGTGCTGCACGGGCCGTTCGGCGAGGATGGCGTCGTCCAGGGTCATCTGGAGACGCTGGGCATCCCGTACGTGGGCTGCGGCGTCATGGCCTCCGCCGTGGCCATGAACAAGGTCGCGATGCGGCGCGCGTTCCTGGCAGAGGACATTCCGCTGACCCCACATGTGTGGTTCACCGAGTACGAATGGGGCACCACCACCGACCACTGGGGCCTGGTGAAGTCGCTCGACTGGCCGATGTACGTCAAACCGGCCGGCATGGGCTCCTCCATCGGCATCTCACGCGTCACCTCCATGGAGGAGCTGCGCGCGGGCGTGGAGCTGGCGCTCACCTACGACCGGGTGGTCGTCGTCGAGCAGGGCGTGACCGCGCGCGAGATCATCTGCGGCGTGCTCGGCGGCTACGACACTCCGGACGCCTCGGTGCCCGGCGAGCTCATCGTGCCCGGCGACTGGCTCGACTACGAGGCCAAGTACCTCAGCCGGGCCGAGATCGCCGCCATCCCCGCCGCGCTGCCGGAACGGGTGGCCGAGGACGTGCGCGAGCTGGCCCTGCGCGCCTTCCGGGCGATCGGCGGCTACGGCCTGTCCCGTGTCGACTTCCTCTACGAGGAGGACACGGGACGCCTGTACGTGCTGGAGATCAACACCATGCCCGGCTTCACCTCCCGTTCGGTCTACGCCAGATCGTGGGCCGCGAGCGGCGTCCCGTACCCGGACCTGCTGCGCCGCCTCGTCGACCTCGCGTTCGCCAGGAGCGGCTCATGATCCCCATGACGCTGAGCAGGATCGCGCGGGTCGTCGGCGCGAGCCTGCATGACGTGCGCGACCCGCGGGCACAGGTGACGGCGCCCTCGGCGGTCGACTCCCGCGAGGTGGTGCCCGGCGGCCTGTTCGTCGCGACGGCCGGCGCCCGCGTCGACGGCCACGACCACGCGGCCGGCGCCGTCGCGGGCGGCGCCGTCGCCGTGCTGGCCTCCAGGCCCGTCGGCGTGCCCGCCCTCGTGGTCGAGGACGTCCAGCTCGCGATCGGCCTGCTGGCCAGGCACCTGCTCGAACACATCAGCCCGGCCGTGATCGGCCTGACCGGCTCCGTGGGCAAGACCACGACCAAGGACCTGCTGGCCCAGGTGCTCGAACGGCACGCCGCGACGGTCGCCACCGACAGGTCGTTCAACAACGAGCTCGGGCTGCCGCTCACCGTGCTGCGCGCCGATGCCGCCACCCGGTACCTGGTGCTGGAAATGGGTGCGGGCCGCAAGGGCGACCTGACGTACCTGACCGGGCTCGCACCGCCCCAGGTCGGGCTGGTGCTCAATGTCGGCACCGCGCACGTGGAGCGGATGGGAACCGGGCCGGCCGACGTGGCCGAGGCCAAGGGCGAGCTGGTCGAGGCACTTGCGGCGGACGGGTTCGCACTGCTCAACGCCGACGACCCGTACGTCATGGGCATGGCCGGCCGCACCAGGGCCCGGATCCTGTTGTACGGCAGGTCGGCGAAGGCGCAGGTGCGGGCCGAAGACGTGCGGATGGCCGACCGCGCGCGAACCGCGTTCGAGCTGGTGACGCCCTCCGGCCGCGCCCCGGTCGAGCTCGACCTCCTGGGCGAGCACCAGGTGGGCAACGCCCTGGCCGCCGCCGCCGTCGCCACCGCGCTCGGTCTGGGCGTCGCCGAGATCGCCGACGGGCTGAACGCCGCCCGGCGGCGCTCCGCGGGCCGGCTGGAGATCGTCGAACGACCTGACGGCATCACCGTCGTCGACGACGCCTACAACGCCAGCCCCGAATCCATGCGGGCCGGGCTGCGGGCGGTGAAGGCCCTGGCCGGCACCCGTCGTACCGTCGCCGTGCTCGGCGCGATGGGGCAGCAGGCGGACGCCTCCCGCGCCCGGCACGCGGAAATGGGCCGGCTCGTCGCCGACCTCCGCTTCGACGTGCTGATCGCGGTCGGGGCAGGGGATCCGCTCGCGATGGCGGAGGCGGCGGAGTCCTCGGACCAGGGCGTGACCGTCCACACCGCCGAGGACGTGGCCGAGGCCCTCAGGCTGGCCACCGCGCTTCTCGAACCGGGAGACGTGGTGTTCGTCAAGGCCTCCAGCGAGATCGGGCTCGGTGCCTGCGCCCGCGCGCTGGCCGGCGCCTGACCGCCGGCGCGTCGCCGAGGGGCCGGGCGAGTCGGCCGAGTCCGCGCCGACGCACCGCCTGGCCGGACCCGGCCGGGCCGGGGGCGGCACCGCCGCCGTGACCGCCACCGTGACCGGCACCGACCGGCCTGCCGGCACAGGCCATCGACCTATAGAAACATCGAAACGGAGTTCCATGCGCACCATCGGTCTCATCGGCGGGTTGAGCTGGGAATCGACGATGATCTACTACCAGATCGTCAACCAGCGGGTACGCGAGCGACTCGGCGGCAGCCATTCCGCCAACAGCCTCATCTGGTCGGTCGACTACACGACCGTCGAGGACCTCATCTTCGCCGACCGCTGGGACGAGGTGGGGACGCTGCTGGCCGACGCCGGCGGGAAACTGGAGGATCTCGGCGCCGAGGTCCTGCTCGTCTGCAGCAACACCTTCAGCCGGGTGAGCGACGACGTGGCGCGGGCCACGGGCGTGCCCGTGCTGCACATCGCCGACGCCGTGGGCGCGGAGGTCCGCGCCAGGGGGATGCGCAGGGTCGGCCTGCTGGGCACTCGCTTCACCATGGAGCAGCCCTTCTACCGGGATCGGCTGGCCGCCCACGGCTTCGACGTGGTCGTCCCGCGGCGCGAGCAGCGGGAACTGGCCCATCGCGTGATCTTCGACGAGCTGGTGCGCGGGGTGCTCCGGGAATCCTCCAGGGACGCGTACGCCCAGATCATCGCCGATCTCGCAGCCGGCGGAGCCGAAGGCGTCATCCTCGGCTGCACGGAGATCGAGCTCCTGATCAGCGAGAAGGACACCGCCGTCCCGCTGCTGCCGAGCGCTCGGCTGCACGCGGAGGCGGCGGCCGGCTTCGCGCTGGCCGGCTGACGCACCGACAGGACGGCTCTCCGCCGTTACCCCGGGCAGGTCCGGGGGCCGACGCTCTGCCCGGCACCGACGACGGTGACCTGGGCAGGGCTTCCCGGCGCCGTGGCGGCGGCCGTGCACACGATCTGCTCGACGGCCGGTGCGGACAGATCGCCGGCCGGAGTGGACAGGGTCACCACCAGGTGGCCGGCCGGCCTGGCGGTCACCGAGAACGGACCGGCTTCGGGCGGGACCTCGGTGGTGAATCCGTTCGCCCGCTCCCCCGCGGTGGGTCCGTCCGCCAGCAGCGCAAGCGTGTCCGCCGGGAACATCGGACGATCACGGGGCCGCGTCACCGCGCTGATCCGGCCGCTCTTCACCAGATAGAGGGTGATCGTCGTGGTCGGTGCGACGCGTCCGCTCGGCGGGTCGCCGGCGGGGATGACGTCGCTGGGTTGCACGCCGCAGCCGGCCACGGCGGCGAGCGACACGAGGCCCGCGGCGAGCGTGCGGCGGGCGGGTCCGGTCCTCATTCGGGGCCTCCGTCCGGATCGGATGCCCGGCGTGGCAGGCGCAGCGTGAACACGGCGCCGCCGTCCGGGGCGTTGGCGACGGTGAGGTCGCCTCGGTGCAGGCGCGCGTTCTCCCTCGCGATGGCCAGGCCCAGGCCGCTGCCCTCGGACCTGGCCCTGGCCGCGCTGGCCTTGTAGAACCGGTCGAACACGTGCGGCAGCACCGCCTCGTCCAGCCCCGATCCGTGGTCGCGGACCTCAAGGGTGATCCAGTGCGGGTCGGCGCGAAGCCGTACCGACACCGGTGGCTCGCCGTGCCGCAGGGCGTTGCCGACCAGGTTCGCGAGGATGACGTCCACCCGGCGCGGGTCCAGCCGCGCCGCCACCCCGGCCGGCACCTCGGCGTCCACCCGCTCCGACCAGCCCCGGACGCGCAAGGTCGCGCGCACCAGTTCGGCCACGTCGACCTCGTTCGGCGCGAGGGCAGCGACGCCGGAGTCGAACCTGCTGATCTCGATGAGGTCGTTCACCAGAGCGGTGAGGTTGAGCGTCTCCTGGCTGACCAGCCTGGCGGCCCTGCCTGCGGGCTCGGGCAGCCGGGCGGCCTCCTCCCCCAGGACGTCGGCGACCGCGGCGAGCGCGGCCAGCGGGGTACGCAGCTCGTGGGACACGTCGGCCACGAACCGGCGGGCGTCGGCCTCCATCTCGCGCAGCTGCCCGACGAGCCGTTCCAGCTCCGCGGCGGTGTCGTTGAACGTGCGCGACACGTCGGCCAGCTCGTCGGAGCCGCGCACCGCGATCCTGGTCCGCATCTCGCCCTCGCCCAGCAGACGTGCCGCCCGGCCGAGCTCGCGCACCGGGCCCAGCACGCCACGGGTGGCCAGCAACGCCAGGACGACCGCGAACGCCAGGGCGGCCCCGCCGATGAGCCAGGCGCGTGCGGCGAGTTCGTCGACGCTGCGCTCTTCGGGAAGCAGGCTGCGCGCGCTGTAGACCTCGATGCCGGACACCCGCGTCGTCCGGTCCTGCTCGATGATCAGCAACGGCATGCCGATGATCAGGATGGGCGCGTTCTGCCAGACCACGCGTTGCCACGCGGTACGGCCGCCGGCCACCACCTGCCGCAACTCCGGTGAGATCACCCCGAGGTCCGAGAGCCTGGCGTTCCCGTCCGGACTCCAGGGCCCCGACCCCGGCGCCGGGGGCGAGGACGGGGGCAGCGGCGAGTGCGTCTCGCCGTAGACGGCGACCGCGAAGCTGTTCTGGTCGGCCGCGGCCTCGGCGATCTCGCCGAGCTCGTCCGGGCCCGGCGCCGCGCTCCGCAACGGGTAGAGCGCCTCCAGACGGCCGGCCATCGCCTGCACCGCGGCGTCCTGGGTCCTCTGCAGGATGGCGTTGCGGGCCTGGACGTAGATCCCGCCGGCCACCGCCGCCGCGGTGACCACGCACAGCAGCGCGAAGGCGGACAGCAGCCGGGCACGCAGCCCCAGGCTCGGCCGGGGTGTCACCGGCGGCTCACACCGGCCCGAACCGGTACCCGAACCCACGCACCGTCTGCACGTAGACGGGCGCGGCCGAGTCGTCCTCGATCTTCGCGCGCAACCGCTGCACGCACGCGTCCACCAGGCGCGAGTCGCCGAAATACCCGTGCTCCCACACCGACTCCAGCAGCTGCTGGCGGCTGTGCACCCGGCCCGGCGTGCCGGAGAGCTCGAGCAGCAGGCGCAGCTCGGTCGGGGCGAGGTCCACCGGCACGCCGCGTTTGGCGACCACGATCCCGGCCCGGTCGATGGTCAGGTCCCCGTGCCGCTCCAGCTCCGCCTGGTCCCGGCCGATCCGCCGGAGCACGGCGCCGATGCGCGCCTCGAGCACCCTGGGCTGCACCGGCTTGACCACGTAGTCGTCGGCGCCCGCCTCCAGCCCGGCCACCACGTCCATGTCGTCGCCGCGCGCGGTCAGCATGATGATCGGCAGCTGGCCGGCGGCCCGGATGCGGCGGCAGACCTCGAAGCCGTCCATGCCGGGCAGCATCAGATCGAGCACGACGACGTCGGGAAGGTCCGTACGCAGCCGCTCCAGCCCCTGCTCGCCGGACTCCACCGCGCGCACCCGGTACCCGTGCAAGGTCAGGGCCAGCTCAAGGCCCTCCCGCACGGCCGGGTCGTCCTCGATCAACAGCACTCGCGACACGCCCCCGAGTTTCACAGCACGCCCCCGTAACTCGCCCGCAGCCCGTCCGCCGGTCAATCCCATCCACTGTCGGCCGGCCGTGTGCCCGCCTCGTCTTCGCCGTGTCATGGTTGTGTCACGGCCTTGCCGACGGTCGCGCCGACGGTGGCCTCCGCCGACGAACGGTCACATGCATGCGGCGGACAACGCGCGCGCATTCGGCACCAATCGTAGTTCGTCGTGAACGAGCCGCGCACGACCCCACCCCGGCCCCGTGACCGGCTGTTCACCCTGCTCCTGCCGCCATCCGGGCGAATCGATGACCGCACGTTCAGAACGTCAGGTCTCCTCGGGGTCGCTCCCGTCGAGGCCGCCCGCCGCATCGCGGCGGGCGGCCGGATGTCAGGGCTGGGCGTGCCGTCCCGCGTGGGCCAGCAGCCGGACGAACAAGGGGGCCGCAGGCAGGACGGGAATCGCCTCGGCGAACTGGCCGGCGCGGCGCTGGTCGTCGCCGACGCCAGTCTTGGCGTACTGCCAGACCTCGTGCACGACGTCGTCGTCGGCGGTGTAGGGAAGGTGGGCGCCGGTGGCGATGTCCCAGCCGTGAATCAGCGATTCCTGCAAGCTGATCGAGGCCAGCACGGCACCGGGCACGGTGGCGCCCATGAAGGCGTATCGGCGCTCCAGCGCGCCGGGCGCGGCGAAGGCCGCCACCGATCGTTCGGCGATCGCACGGAAGGCGGCGGCGGGGTCGGCGCCGAGGTGGTCGGTGTCGGCCTGGCGCTGTCCGTCGAGCTCGGCCGGATCCGGTTGCTCGCCCTCGGCGAAGCGGGCGAGCAGCGACAGTGCGCCGGCCAGGTGGTTGGCCGTCTGACGGACGGTCCATTCCCCGCACGTGCTCACCGCCTCCCAGCCCTGTGCGCGGATCTGCCCAAGCACCCGGACGACCGAAGCGTGGCTGCGTTCCAGCAGGTCCGTGAGGGCCAGCCGGCGAGTGGCGGTCATCGCGCGGCGCAGGTCTTCGGCGTCGTAGAGCAGCTCGCCGGAGACGATCTGCCCGTCACGGACGCGCAGCAGTTCGGCGGCGGTCAGGGTGCCGGGCAGCGGATCCATCTCCCAGTCGATGAGGGAGCAGACCAGGTCGCCGTCGGCGAACTGGTGGCGGACGCGGAAGGAGCGGACCGCGGCGCCGGCCTGACGCGCCATGGCGCGATAGCCGGCGCTGTCGGTGAAGCTGGCGACGGGGCCGGTGAAGGCGAAGTCGTCGGCCAGCGGCACCTGATTCATGTCGCCGGCCCGGTGCTGCCAGGCGTGGTAATAGGGCTCGACGATGATGCGAGGATCCATTCGGGGTGTCTCCCGGTACGAGGTCGCGGGCGCGACCGTTCACCCCGTCAGATCCGGCTCACCGCGCCGACTCATCGCAAGGCGGCGGAATTTCCGGTACGGAGAGAAAACAACGGCATGGTTGCGCAGGTCACGCAGTCTCATCGCGTACCAGCCGCCGGCGGCAGGCCGAACCAGCGAAACAGCTCCGGATCGGGGAAGCCGACGATCTCCGCCACCCCGTGCGAGGTCAGGGACAGCACCATGATCCCGTAGCCGCGGCAGGCGCCGGCGTGGTCGGGCAGGTAGGCCGCCAGCGCGGGCTGGCCGTTGGCGGCGATCTCGACCAGATCGATAAGGTCCAGCCGACCACCGGCCGGCTCGGTGGCGAAGAACTCCGTCACCGCCGTCCGGCCACTGATCTCGACCTGTTCCGGCGGCATCCGCAAGATCACGTCCTCGTGCAGCAGGGCGGCCAGCGCGTCGAGGTCACGCCGCTGCCAGGAGCGCACGAACCGGCGCAGCAGCTGCCGCTCGTAGTCGATCAGCGGCCGGCGCGGCCTGTCCGCGTGGGCGCGCAGGGCGGCCCGGCCGCGCTGCAGCGAGCTGTTGACGGCCGGGACGCTGAGGTCGAGCAGGGCGGCGACCTCGGCGGCGCTCCAGCACAGCACCTCGCGCAAGATGACCACTGCCCGCTGGGTGGGCGGCAGCAGCTGCAGCGCCGCGACGAACGCCAGTGCCACCTCCTCGCGCCGTTCGGCGAGCAGGGCGGGGTCGAGCTCGTCGATCAGTGCGTCGGGGTACGGCTGCAGGTGGGCGATCTCGGCATGCACAGCCGGCAGGCGCTCGCGCCGCTCGACGGCCCGCAGGCACGTCATCGTCGCGATCCGGTACAGCCAGTGGGGAAGCGGAGCCCGGCCCTCATAGCCGCCCAGCCCGCGCCAGGCCCGCAACAGCGCCTCCTGCACCGCGTCCTCGGCCTGGTCGATCGAGCCGAGCATGCGATAGCAATGCAGGTGCAGAGCCCGCCGATGCGGCGCGAGCAGGGCGTCGAAGGCGGCGCGATCACCACCCTGCGCGGCGGCCAGCAGCCGCGCCTGCCCCGCGCCGATGTCCTCGACCGTACTCACGGCGGTGAGCCTAGCGACCGGGTACGACACAAACGGCGAGTTCGCCCTCCACGCCGGATCGGAGTCGCACTGCCGCTGGTGACACGTTTCCTGGTGCGCCCCCGATCAGTCGAGAACCTTGATCTTCTTCATGGTCGGCTGGGAGATCACCCGGGCCACGCCGGGAATACCGATGATCTTCCCGGTCTGGAACGCCTCGTAGGCGGCGTAGTCGGCGACGAGAACGCGCAGGTGGTAGTCGGGGGTGGCGAACAGGCGGCGGAACTCGACGACCTCGTCGTAGGCGGCGATGGTCCTCTCCAGTTGCTCCAGGGTCTTCAGATCGCTCACGGCGACCTCGATGGAGACGATGACCTCCAGCCCGCCGCCGAGGATCCCGTGATCGACCGTCGCCCGGTAGCCGGTGATGACGCCCGCCTCCTCCAGGCGCTTCACCCGGCGCAGGCACGGGGGCGGGGTGAGCCCCACGCGCCTGGCGAGCTCGACGTTGGTCAACCGGCCGTCCCGCCGCAGGTGGAACAAAATTTCGCGGTCAATGGCATCAAGTATGTTTTCATTGCTCATATTGCGATTCTAGAGTCAGAATCGGAAACCATATGAGGTTGATTTCAACCTAGAATTGCGTCAATTGCTTTTCCGGTGGCTGAACGCCCCGCTTTCCGTCGTGCACGCCCATACGGGCTCCGGGGGCGAGCCGCACCGTGACACCGTCCGACGAGAGGTGAGAACCCATGGCGAACCACGCCGCGCAGGTCGGAGCCTGGCTGGACGAACGGGCCGAGGAGATGGCTCTGCTTCTCGAACGTCTCGTGGCCGTCGACTCCGAGAACCCGCCCGGCCGCGCGCTGGGCCGCTGCGCGCGGGTGCTGCGCGAGGCGATGGACCGTCTCGGCCTGTCCCCGGAGATCATCGACCTCGTCGACCCGTCCGGTGAGCTCGAAGAGCCCTGCGTCGTGCGCGGCACCGCCGGCGACGGTGACAGGCTCGTCTACTTCCACGGCCACTTCGACGTGGTGCCCGCCCAGAGCCGCGGGCAGTTCACGGCCGTACGCCGCGACGGGAGGATCATCGGCCGGGGCACGGCGGACATGAAGGGCGGCATCGTCAGCATGCTCTACGGCGCCGCGGCGGCCAGGGACCTGGGGCTGCTCGGCGACGGGCGGGTCGTCGTGCACCTGGTGTGCGACGAGGAGACCGGCAGCGTCGTGGGCGCCGGGCACCTGCGCGCCGCCGAGCTGATCGAGCCGGCCGCGCTGGCCATGGTCACCGCCGAACCCAGCGGCGGCGCCATCTGGAACGCCGCCCGCGGCGCCGTCTCCGTCCGCGTCGACATCCGGGGCCGCGAGGCCCATGTCGGGCAGGCGAACCTCGGGGTCAACGCCTTCCAGCAGATGCTGCACATCGCCCGCCCCGTCGAGCGGTACGCCACCGAGATGGCCGGGCGGCACACCGGCTTCCCGATGAGCGACGGCGACGCTCGCGGCAGCATGCTCGTCGTCGGCGGCCTGTCCGGCGGCGGCTCCAACTTCAACGTCGTGCCCGGCTCGGCCTTCTTCACCGTCGACGGCCGCTACAACCCCGAAGAGGATCTGGAGGGCGAGCTCAAGCGCCTGACCGGCCTCATCGAGGACGCCGCCCGCGAGATCGGCGCCGACGTGTCGATCCGCACGATCCAGCTGCAGCCCTCCGCCGGCACCGGGCGCGACCATCCCGCGGCGGTCGCGCTCGCCCGCGTCGTCGGCGACGTCCAGGGCGCGCCGGCCCGGTTCGAGATGTGCGCGGGCATCCTGGAGACCCGCTGGTACGCACAGCTCGGCATCCCCGCCTTCGGCTACGGCGCGGGCCGCCTGGACGTCTCACACGGTCCCGACGAGTACGTCGACGAGATCGCCATGCGCCGCTGCGCCGCCGTGTACGCCCGCTACGCGAGCGACATGCTGTCCTGACGACCGGGTGCGGCCCGTCCCGGTGGTGTCCCGGCGGGCCGCACCCGGAGGCGTCAGGGAGTCAGCCGGTGGAGGTCACGGGGGAACAGGGTGGCACGGCGGATGTTGTCGGCCCCTGTCAGCCGGGTGGTCCACCGTTCCAGGCCGAGGGCGAAGCCACCGTGCGGGGGCATCTCGTGCCGGAAGGCGGCGAGATAGCCGGCGTACGGCTCCGGTGACTCCCCGCGGGCCGCCAGGGCCGCGAGATAGTCCTCGTGGCGGTGCAGGCGCTGGCCGCCGGTGACGAGCTCCAAGCCGCGAAAGAGCAGGTCGAAGCTGTTGGAGTACTGCGGCCTGCCGGGCTCGGGGTGGGTGTAGAAGGGGCGTTTGGCCATCGGGTAGCCGGTGACGAACAGGAACTCGCTGCCGTGCTCGCGCAGCGCCCACCGCGACAGCCAGCGTTCGTGGGCCGGGGCGAGGTCCGGCTCACCCCGGGGGTCCTCATCGGTGTGGGCGGCCAGGAGTTCCTGGGCCCGGGCGAAGTGGATCTCCGGGATCCGTTCCGGGACGTCGGACAGCTCGACGCCCAGCAGCGCGCACGCCTCACCGGCGTGCTGTTCGACGGCGGCCGTCATGCCCGCGATCACCTCGCGCAGCACGGCCATCACCTCCCGGTGGTCGCCGACGAAGCCGAGCTCGGCGTCCAGCGAGGTGTACTGGGCCAGGTGCCGTGCGGTGTCGTGGGGTTCGGCCCGGAAGACCGGCCCGGTCTCGTAGACGCGCTCGAAGACCCCGACCATCGCCTGCTTGAAGAACTGCGGCGACTGGGCCAGGTAGGCGCGGGTGCCGAACCAGTCGATCTCGAAGACGCCGGCACCGGACTCGGTCGCCGAGGCCACCACCTTGGGCGTGTGGATCTCGGTGAAGCCGAGCGCGTCCAGCGTCGTGCGGAAACCCGCCACCGAGACCGCGGAGATGGCATGGGGCGCCCGCAGCAGCGGATGGCGCAGGGCCACCGGGGCGTGGTCGAGGATGGTCGGCAGGGTGGCCGGCACCGAGGGGCGGTAGAGGTCGAACGGAGGGGCCTCGGCCGGTCCCGACAGGGCGGTCACCACCGGGGACGTCACCTCGGCTCCGCCGGGAGCCTGGGGGTTGGCGGTCACGGTTCCGGTGATCTGCAGGACGGTCTCTTCCGGGTGGCCGCCGGCCGCGGCCATGGCCTCGGGCTCGGTGACCACGGCCTGGACCAGGCCGGAGCGGTCTCGCAGGATGAGGAAGACCACGGATTTCAGGGTTCGCCTGCGGTGCAGCCAGCCCTGGACGGTCACCTGCCGGCCGATTCGCCGCGGGAGCTCCGCGGCCAGCGTTCTGCCGGTGGACGGGACAGTCGTGGATGAGGAGATCATCACAAACCTCTTGGCAGTGAGTGGTGATCCCTTGGGAGTGCGGGCGAGAAGGGAACTCGCGGTGCCACCGCACTTTCACCGCCGTGACGACGGCGGCCTCGATGGGCCCGGTGACGGGGGCCGGCCGGCGGGGCATTGGGCGCGGACGCCGTTTCTCCCCGCACTCGGGAGGGTCTTCGTCACCGGGGACGGGGCCGCCTTCGCAGCTGCCGGCGGCTCTCTCCTGCCCGCCCTGATCCCGTGACTACTCGTCTCCGTCAATGCGTTGCCGGAAGAGTACGCGTGCGCTGTCGCGCATCGCAACCACAATCGCCGCGCGTCGCGGAGTACGCCGAGAAAGCCCGCCGACCCGTAGGGCCCGTAGGTTCCGGGGCCGGGTCGGCCGGTCGCCGGTCCGGTGGCGCCCGCCGGGGAGGATCGGGCAGGTGTCCTCGCGGCCCGTGGCCTCGGCAGGGGCGAGCGCAGGGGGGGCGAGCAGGGTCAGACGGGCCGGCGGGTGGGCGTGATCGTGATCCGCTGGAGGGTCGCGCGCGGCGGCAGCGTGGCGATGAAGCCGACGGTTTCCGCGACGTCCTGCGGTGTGAGCCACTCCATCGTCTTCCTGGAACCTCTCAGCCACCGGAACGCACCGTTGCCGGTGACGCGGCACCGTGGCCCGGTTTCGGCGACGCCCTGTTCGAGCCTCGACACCCGCACGTTCTTGGTGCCCAGCTCGACACGCAGGTGATGCGAGAGGCGGGTGACGTATGTCTTGGTACCGGAGTAGACGGCGAAGTCGGGGAAGCCGTTCCGCGTCGCGATCGACGAGGCGTTGATCAGATCGGCCACGCCACGCTCACCGGCGGCCCTGACCAGCTGCGGGGTGAACGCGCCGAGGACGTTCGTCAGCCCGGTGATGTTGAGGTCGATCTGACGCTTGCACCGATCGGCGACCGGCTCCTCGCTCGGGACGGGCAGCATGACGCCCGTGTTGTTGATCAGCAGGTCGGCGTCCTCCAGCTCGGCCGCCACCCGGCCGGCGGCCGAGCGCACCGCCGCGGCGTCGGTCACGTCAACGGTGATCGCCAGGGCGGTGCCGCCGTTCCTCCCGATCCGGGAGACCAGCCTGTCCAGCCGGTCCGCACTCCGGTCCAGGACGGCGACACGCGCGCCCAGCCCCGCCAGGTGTTCGGCCGAGGCCTCACCGACGTCGCCGAAGGCGCCGGTCATGACCGCCACACGGCCGGTCAGGGGCTTGACAGGGATTTCCCCGAGCATGGGGCCACCTCCCAACGAGAAACGGATCAAGGGATGGGCCGTGGCCGGCAACCGTCCCATACATCCAGCACACCACCCCCGAGCTGCGTTTACGGGGCTTGAACAGGCCCTGAGCAGGCAGGTACCGGCAGGGCCACCCGGCGAAGGCGCGCCACACCCGGCGGGTTCACACTGGAGACATGGACCGTGGTAGCGAGA
Organism: Streptosporangium sp. H16; assembly: GCF_051918855.1. Classification (NCBI taxonomy): domain Bacteria; kingdom Bacillati; phylum Actinomycetota; class Actinomycetes; order Streptosporangiales; family Streptosporangiaceae; genus Streptosporangium; species Streptosporangium sp. H16. The sequence continues at coordinate 25,944 of NZ_JBPXMD010000045.1, read as the reverse complement.
TCGCCGACTTTCTGCGCTCCCGCCGGGCCCGGATCACCCCCGGTCGGGCGGGACTGGCGGATGACGGTCGCATCCGGCGGGTGCCGGGACTGCGCCGCGACGAGGTCGCCCGCCTCGCCGGAGTGAGCACCGAGTACTACACCCGCCTTGAACAGGGCCGCGCCAGAAACCCCTCTCAGGAGGTCGTCGCGACCCTCGCACGCGCGCTCCAGCTCGATTTCGCGGAGCGCGAGCACCTCACCGACCTGCTGGCGCGGCCCGTACCCGCCCCCCGTACCCCCGCCGGCCCGCAGCGGGTCCGCCCGGGCCTGCACCTCACGCTCCGGACCCTGGAGCACGTCCCCGCCTTCATCCTCGGCCGGCGCACCGACGTGCTGGCCACCAACCGCCTGATCTGCGCGGTCCTGACGGACTTCGAGGCCATCCCCGCCCCCCGGCGCAACCTCGCCCGCTACTACCTCCTGGACCCGGACGCCCGTGACCGCGTCGGGAACTGGGCAGAGGCGGCCGCCGAGACCGTCGCCATGCTCCGCTTCGAAACGGGCCGCCACCCGCACGACCGGCTGCTCGCCGACCTCGTGGCCGAGCTCACCCTGCGTTTACCCCAGTTCACCACCTGGTGGAACGACCACCACGTCCTGCGCCGCACCCATGGCAGCAAGCATTACCACCACCCCGTGGTCGGTGATCTTCATTTCTCCTACGAGACCTTCCAGCCTCCCGACGACCCCGACCAGACCCTGTGCGTCTACAACGTCGAACCCGGCTCCGCCACCGCCGAGGCCCTGCGGCTGCTGAGCGGCCGGACTCCATGAGGGACAGGTGTGAGGATTTTGGAGGCACGCGAGCCGGGCCTTCAGAATCAAATTCCAGCGGGTACGTGAGCGACCACCGGCCCCTTCAAGATCATTTACGTACGGTTTCCCTGACCACGATCACCGGCAGCGACGTGGCCCGCAGGAGCCCACGGGCCATGACCTCCGCGCGCGAGATCGGCAGCGCGGCAGGCCGGTGCGGGAAGTCCGCGAACAAGGAGCAGCGCCGGACTCCCCGTCCACGGTTACGGGCGAGGCGCTCGGCGGTCCCGGCGCTCTTCGAGTTCTTCCGCGCTCACCGGAATGAGCATCGGCTGTCCGGCCACACCGAACATCGTGACGGCGAACTGGGTTTCGGCGTCCGGGAGGTTGTTGCCATCCTGGTAGTGGATGAGGTCCCCGCCGGGCTCCCAGAACGACTCCCCCGCCTTGACGATCCGTTGCGGCTCGCCTTCCAGCTCGAAGATCATCTCGCCTCTGATCATGTATCCGTACGCGGGTCCCGTGTGGCGGTGCGGCGGGTTGCCCTCGCTGCCCGGCGGCAGTGTGACCAGGATTGTCATCGCCTCGGCGTTGTCCGGCATCGGCGGAGGAGATGGTACCGACGAGACGAGTTCGATCTTCGGCGGCGGGGTGGTCGCGTCGGGATTCTCGAGATGGTGCGTATGTGCGGTGCTCATGTGTTCTTTCGTCCTTTCCGGTCGGTTCCGCTGTCGGCTGAGACGAGCCCCGGCCCACCGGCGGGGATCGGCACGTGACCAGGCGCGGCTCGCCGGTGAAGGCGTCATACGGTCGTCTCGCGCCGAGGACGGGACGATGGCGAAGATCCGTCACTCCGCGAACACGTGGTGGGCGCCCGGCGGCGCGACCCGGCTCTCGCCTTGGTCAGGTAACGCACCGGCTCGCCACCGAGCCGGTCGCGCGCAGTGCCTTCGCGCACGTAGGCGTGCGCGAAGGCACTGCCGTGCCGAGGCGGCTCGCCCCGGGGCGGGTCCTGGCCAGGCGAATTGGGATTATCCGGCCATGATTTCCAGGAATCTCGAAGGCTAACCGAGGATGAATTCAAATCTTGGCGATGATTTGCCCAACGTCGAATCCATGCGCTCAAGGCGACCATCCCACCTTGCCGCGGCGACCGCCTGGCTCGGCACCACCTGGCTCTGGGCGGCCCACGTACGCCGGCCGTCACCGGTCCAGCCTGCCCGCCCTGTCCCGTAGGTAGCGCTGTTCGGGAAGGCTCGTGGTACGCCGGGCCGCCAGCCGGTAGTTCTCTCGCGCGGCGGCGTGCTCGCCGGCAAGTTCCTGCAGGTGGGCGCGCACGGCGTGGAGGCGGTGGTGACGGGTGATCCGGGGGTCGCCGTCCAGGTTTTCCAGCAGTTCGAGCCCGGCCCGGGGCCCGCGGGTCATCGCGACCGCGACGGCGTGGTTGAGCGTGGCCATCGGGTTCGGCGCGATCCGGGTGAGGATCGCGTACAGGATGCGGATCTGTTCCCAGTCGGTGTCCCCGGCTCGCTGCGCCTGGACGTGCAGCGCGGCGATCGCCGCCTGGAGCTGGTAAGGACCGAGGGCCGAGGCGGACATGGCGCCGGTGACCAGCGCGGTGCCCTCCTCGATCATGGCGGCGTCCCACCGGCTCCGGTCCTGCTCGGCCAGCGGCACGAGGGCGCCGTCCGGGCCGGTGCGGGCGGCTCGGCGGGCGTCGGTCAGCAGCATCAGCGACAAGAGCCCGGCGACCTCGCCGTCGTCCGGCAGGGACCGGTGCACCATCCGGGTGAGCCGGATCGCCTCCGTGGTGAGCTCGCCGCGGTGCAGGTCGGGTCCGGAGCCGGCGGTGTAGCCCTCGTTGAAGATCAGATAGAGCACGTGCAGGACGGCGTCCAGCCGTCCGGCCCACTCCTGGGCGCCCGGCGTCTCGAACGAGGCGCCGACGGCCTTGATCCGTTGCTTGGCGCGGCTGATCCGCGGCGCCATGGTGGCCTCCGGCATGAGGAACGCCCGCGCCACCTCGGCGGTGGTGAGGCCGCCGACGGCGCGCAGCGTGAGCGCCACCTGGGAGGCGGGCGTCAGCGCCGGATGGCAGCACAGGAACAGCAGCGTGAGGGTGTCGTCGTGGTCGAGAGGGCTTTCGTCGCCGGGGGCCGGCGCGAGGCCGGCGTCCGGCGCCTCCCGCACCGCCGCGGCGGCCTCCCTGCGGCGGCGGGCCTGCTCGCTGCGTACCTGGTCGATCAGGCGGCGGGAGGCGACGGTCACCAGCCAGGACCGCGGGCTTTCCGGGACGCCCTCGGCGGGCCACCGCGTCGCGGCCGCGAGCAACGCCTCCTGCACCGCGTCCTCGCACTCCTCGAACCCGCCGTAGCGGTGCAGGAGCACGCCGAGGACCCGCGGCGCCAGCTCGCGCAGCAGGTCCCCGAGGCCTTCGGACGCGGCCAGGAACTCCTCATGGTCAAGCCCCTCCCCCGGCGGGTCCGCCGCGTCCAGGTGGAGACTCAGCAGTAACCTCACCGCGTGCTCAGCCGTCCGCCGTGCCCGCGTGGACCACCGGCCGCACCTCGATGCCCAGGCCCTCGACGCCGGCGTCCGGAATGAGCGCGGCCAGCTCCAGGGCACGTTCCCTGTTCTCGCACTCCACCAGGTAGTAGCCGCCCAGGTACTCCTTGGCCTCGAGGTAGGGCCCGTCCGTCACCGCCGGGACGCCGCCCCGGACCTGGACCACGGCGCTCCGCGACGGGTCGGCCAGCGCGACGGTGCTGATCATCTCCCCGGACCTCCTGACGGTCTCCATGAACGCGCCGTGGCCCCTCATCACCTCGTCGCGCTCCTCCTCGGTCAGCGCGTCCCAGATCCGCGGGTTGTTGTGCATGATCAACAAGAATTTCACGTCGTCTCCTTCGACGGCCGGGCGGCGCCCCTGAGGCGCCGTTCACCATGGAGTCGGCGCCGGTGCCGCATTCTTGCGGTACCGGACCGCAAGAATCTCCCCGCTGTTTCGACTACCTCCAGAAAGAGGCGCCTGACCTGGGCGTTCCATCAGAAGGTACTTGCCGGCTCCCGAAGGAGGACGCATGTCGCAGCTGTTGAGGGTGCAATGCTTCAACGTGTCGCAGGACGGGTTCGGCACCGGTGAGGGGCAGAGCCTGGAGCGGCCCTTCGGCCACGCGGACCCCACCCCCCTGTGGTCCTGGGCGAGCGCCACCGCCGGCTGGGTGAATCGCACCGACCCCGGAGGCACCCGCGGCCTGGACGACTACCTGACCCGCGCCCACACCAGCGGCATAGGGGCGGAGATCATGGGGCGTAACAAATTCGGCCCCCAGCGCGGCCCCTGGGAGAACCACGAGTGGCAGGGGTGGTGGGGAGACATCCCGCCGTTCCACACGCCGGTCTTCGTGCTCACCCACCACGAACGCCCGTCCTTCACCCTGGCCGACACCACCTTCCACTTCCTCGACGCGACACCGGCCGAGGCGCTGGCACGCGCGAAGCAGGCCGCAGGCGGCCGGGACGTGCGCCTCGGCGGCGGGGTCGCCACCATCCGCGAGTTCATCCGGGCCGACCTGGTCGACGTGATGCACATCGCCGTCGCGCCCGTCGACCTCGGCCGGGGCGAACGGCTGTGGGACAGCCACACCGACCTGCTCGACCGCTTCCACCTCGAGACGGTACCGAGCCCCAGCGGAGTCACCCACCTCCTGTTCTGGAGACGGTGACCAACGGTGATTAATGGTGATCACCGCCCCCGCACGATCGCACGCACCTGCCGCGATGAGCGCGTACCTGCCCGTCGACCCCGGCACGGGCAGGTCGTCGGCCGTCGTGGCGGTTCCGGGACCGCGGGCGCCTCAGCGGTCGGCCGGGACCGGGACGAGGCCGTCGGCGACGAGACCGGCGAGGACCGCCTCCCCCAGGACCTGGACCGCGGACTGCGGGCGGACCATCACCGTGAGCTCCTTGATCAGGCCGGCCCGGTCGAACTGGAGGAGGTCCATGCCGTGGATCTGCTTGCCGTGCACGGTGGCCCGGAACAGCAGGACGGCCGACGGGGCCTCGGTGCCGTCGGTGCTGGTCTGCGCGGTGCCGTCGAAGTGCCCGATGTAGCGGAAGTCGTCCTCGAAGATGCGCAGCAGGACACCGAGGAGCCCCACGACCATGGGTCTGCCCTCGAAGGGGGTGAACTTCACCGGGCTGTACAGGCGGACGTCGTCGGTGAGCAGGGCGCCCAGCGCGGTGAGGTCGCGGTTCTCGACGGCGGCCCGGAAGCGGTCTGCGGTGGTCATGACTGCACCTCAATACTCAATAAAGTGATTAATCAATCCTTGACGACCTTCTCGTCAAGGTCCAGGCCGCCGACCACCTCGACACCGACGAGGTGGTCGCCCAGCTCATGGAGCGAGCCGCCTTCGCCGACGCCAAGATCGAACTGTTCGGCGGGCTGCTGCGGCAGATGCGCGGCGACAGGAGCGAGGAGGATTTCCTGCGCCACGGTGAACGCGTCGGCTCCTACCTGACCTGCCTGCGCGGCCTCGCCTTCGAGCGGGGCAACCGGGACTGGTGCCACCGGAGCGCGGCGATCCTGCGGGAGAGGCGAATCGCTCATGCCCGGCGGTGAGTACCTGCGCCACGTCGCCCTCCAGGCAATTCCCGATCCCGCGGTTGCCCGCGGGACCGGGGAAGGCGCGGTCGCGCACCTCCTGCGGCTGCCCGGTCAGGCGCCGACGTAGGCCGCGAGGTGCTCGCCGGTGATGGTGGAGCGGGCTGCGACGAGGTCGGCGGGGGTGCCCTCGAAGACGATCCGGCCGCCGTCGTGGCCGGCGCCGGGACCGAGGTCGATGATCCAGTCGGCGTGCGCCATGACCGCCTGGTGGTGCTCGATGACGATCACCGACTTGCCGGAGTCGACGAGCCGGTCGAGCAGGCCGAGCAGCTGCTCGACGTCGGCGAGGTGCAGGCCGCTGGTCGGCTCGTCGAGGACGTAGACGCCGCCCTTCTCGGCCATGTGGGTGGCCAGCTTGAGCCGCTGCCGCTCGCCGCCGGACAGCGTGGTGAGCGGCTGGCCGAGGCTGAGGTAGCCGAGCCCGACGTCGGCGAGCCGGCCGAGGATGGCGTGCGCGGCCGGTATGCGCGCCTCGCCGGCGCCGAAGAACTCCTCGGCCTCGGTCACCGACATCGCGAGCACCTCGCTGATGTCGCGGCCACCGAGGTGGTGGTCCAGCACCGATGCCTGGAACCGCCTGCCCTCGCACTCCTCGCAGGTGGTGGCGACGCCGGCCATCATTCCCAGGTCGGTGTAGATGACGCCGGCGCCGTTGCAGCTGGGGCAGGCGCCCTCGGAGTTGGCGCTGAACAGCGCCGGCTTCACGCCGTTGGCCTTCGCGAACGCCTTGCGGATCGGCTCGAGCAGTCCGGTGTACGTCGCCGGGTTGCTCCGTCGCGAGCCGCGGATCGCCCCCTGGTCGACCGACACCACCCCCGCGCCCGCGGGGACCGACCCGTGCACGAGCGAGCTCTTGCCGGAGCCGGCGACGCCGGTGACGACGACGAGCACCCCGAGCGGGATGTCGACGTCGACGTCGCGCAGGTTGTGCGCCGTCGCGCCGCGGATCTCCAGCGCGCCGGTGGGCTTTCGCACCGTCTCCTTGAGGGTGGCCCGGTCGTCGAAATGGCGGCCGGTGATGGTGCCGCTGGCCCGCAGCCCCTCCACGGTTCCCTCGAAGCAGACGGTGCCGCCCGCCGTACCGGCGCCGGGGCCGAGGTCGACGACGTGGTCGGCGATCACGATCGTCTCCGGCTTGTGCTCCACGACGAGCACCGTGTTGCCCTTGTCCCGCAGCCGCAGCAGCAGGTTGTTCATCCGCTGGATGTCGTGGGGGTGCAGGCCGACGGTGGGCTCGTCGAAGACGTAGGTGACGTCGGTGAGCGAGGAGCCGAGATGGCGGATCATCTTGACGCGCTGCGCCTCGCCGCCCGACAGCGTGCCCGAGGAACGGTCGAGCGAGAGGTAGCCCAGCCCGATCTCCACGAACGAGTCGAGGGTGTGCCGCAGCGCGGCGAGCAGCGGCGCCACCGACGGCTCGGCGAGGTCTCCGACCCATCCGGCCAGGTCGCTGATCTGCATCGCACACGCGTCGGCGATGTTGATCCCGCCGATCCGCGACGACCGGGCCTCCTCGCTGAGCCGGGTGCCCTCACACTCGGGGCAGGTGGTGAAGGTGACGGCCCGGTCCACGAACGCCCGGATGTGCGGCTGCATCGCCTCCCGGTCCTTGGACAGGAACGACTTCTGGATCTTCGGGATCAGCCCCTCGTAGGTGAGGTTGACGCCGTCGACCTTCACCTTGACCGGCTCCTTGTAGAGGAAATCGTGGAGCTCCTTCTTGGTGTACTTGCGGATCGGCTTGTCCGGGTCGACGAAACCCGACTCGGCGTAGACCCGCACGGTCCAGAAGCTGTCGGACTTCCAGCCGGGGATGGTGAACGCGCCCTCGGCGAGCGACTTGGAGTCGTCGTAGAGCTGGGTGAGGTCGATGTCGGAGACCGCTCCCTGGCCCTCGCAGCGCGTGCACATGCCGCCGACGCGGGTGAAGGTCGCCTTCTCGGTCTTGCGGGCGCCGCGTTCGACCGTGATCGCACCGCTCGCCCGGACCGTGGGGACGTTGAAGGAGAACGCGTTGGGCGAGCCGATGTGCGGCTGCCCGAGCCGGCTGAAGAGGATGCGCAGCATCGCGTTGGCGTCGGTGGCGGTGCCGACCGTGGAGCGGATGTTGGCACCCATCCGCTGCTGGTCGACGATGATCGCGGTCGTCAGCCCTTCGAGCACGTCGACCTCGGGCCGCGCCAGCGTCGGCATGAAGCCCTGCACGAAGGTGCTGTAGGTCTCGTTGATCAGCCGCTGCGACTCCGCGGCGATCGTGCCGAACACCAGCGAGCTCTTGCCCGAGCCGGAGACGCCGGTGAACACCGTGAGCCGACGCTTCGGGATCTCGACGCTGACGTCCTTGAGGTTGTTCCCGCGCGCGCCGTGCACGCGGATCAGGTCGTGGCTGTCGGCATCGTGCGGCGCGGGCGACGGCGTATCCGTCCTGGCAGCCATGTTCATCGTGTCTCCATATATGTATAGGGGGCCGCCTTCGCGGACTCCGCCGGCGTCGCCTGGCTCGATCTAACCAGCTTCGAGCGGTACGTCTGGTTTTTCCTTGTCGGTCCGGTGGAGGCGGGGCCGGCGGTGCGGCGTGGCCATCGGCGGCACCTCGCCGTCCCGGCCGAAGGGCGGCGGAACCGCGGCACGGCGCACCGCCCGCCGAGGCGCCGGCCACCCGGAGGCCTCGGCCGTGGTCGCCGGAGGGGTCAGCGGAGCTCGTTGATGCGGAGCAGGTTGCCCGCGGGGTCGCGGACGGCGCAGTCGCGAACGCCGTACGGCTGCTCGGTCGGCTCCTGGACGATCTCGGCGCCGCCGGCCCGCAGCCGCGCGAAGGTGCCGTCGAGGTCGGCGGTGGCCAGGGTGATGCCGGCGTAGGTGCCCTTGGCCATCATCTCGGCGATGGTGCGGCGCTCGTCGTCGGTGACGCCGGGGTCGGCGGCCGGTGGCTCCAGGACGATGGACGTGCCGGGCTGGCCGGCGGGGCCGACCGTGATCCAGCGCATCCCCTCGTACCCCACGTCGTCGCGGACCTCGAAGCCGAGAACGTCACGGTAGAAGGCCAGCGAGATATCCGGATCGTCGTGCGGGAGGAAGGTGGCGTGAATGGTGATGTCCATGGCGATCACGTTAGGCGCGGCGCGGGGGCCGGCGCTTCTCGATTCCTGACGGGTCTGGTCACCCGTTTCGCCACGCACGGCGGCATCCCCGCCGTCGCGCTCGCCGCCTGGCGCCGGTAGGTGCTGGGCGGCATGCCGACCAGTTCGGTGAAGCGGGTGCTGAAGGTGCCCAGCGACGAGCAGCCGACCGCGAAACAGACCTCGGTGACGCTGAGGTCGCCACGGCGCAGCAGCGCCATCGCGCGCTCGATGCGCCGCGTCATGAGGTAGCCGTACGGCGACTCTCCGTAGGCGAGCCGGAACTCGCGGCTGAGGTGCCCGGCCGACATGTGCGCGCCGCGGGCGAGCGCCTCGACGTCCAGCGGCTGCGCGTACTCCCGGTCGATCCGGTCGCGGACGCGGCGCAGCCGTGCGAGGTCACGAAGGCGCTGCGCCGGGACGGGTCTGCTGGTCACCCGCACAATCGTATGTCGCCCCGCAATCGCCCGGTGACCTCGCAATCGGTTTCTCCGAGCGACGTCGTCGCCTCGGGTCCCGATACGTCGCGCGCGAAGTCGGAGGTGATCACGGTGCCGCCGCGACCGTCACCGGGCGCGCCGTGAGCTGCGCGCCTGTCGCGGCGAAGCGTGAAAGCGGGCAAGGTCCCGGACGTCGGCGGGCGCCCGATGATGACCGCGACGAGGTCCCTCACGCTCTCGGCGCCGCTTGAACTCGGCAGGTTCGGTCTCGCAGTCGGCGCACACGTCCCGCAGCCGTACACTGGCGAACATTAGTCATAAATATTGACTATCCTGAATTTTTACTAGTTGCGGCCAGGGGAAGAGATGACCGAGACGCTCGACCACGAATCGATCTTCGAGCAGGCGTGGCAGGCGCCGGGCACCACGTCGGTGGAGCTGCCACCGATACGGGTGAACGACGTGCTGCGCGACCGCTACGACACGCGGCCACCGTTCGCCTACACCGGCGCGCAGCTGTGGGACATGGAGGTCCGCAAGGCCGCGGCACCGGACAAGTACATCCCGACAGCCGTGAGAGCAGGCAGCGCCGAGAAGTTCCCGAGCGTGCGCCACGGCCGGTTCGAGGACTTCACCAGGGTGTCGGTGCAGCGGCTGTGGGCCCACCCTGACCGGTACACGACGGTCATCGAGCACGTCCGTCTCGATCACCGGGACCGGCGCGCGTTCTTCATCGGCGCCGAGCGCTTCGAGGCGCCCGACGGCCGCGTCCTCACCGCCGGGACCGGGCAGCCGGTCTTCCATGTCGAACACTCCGTGACCGGTCCGGAGGACGACCCGCTCAACCTCTGGCGCATCGTCCACCTGACCGACGGGCCTGACCCGTCCCTGGCCGCCGCCTTCGACGACCTGGCAGGCGATCGCTACCTGCGGGTGTTCATCGAGGTGCACCTCCGTGAGGATCTCGGACGCGAGCTCGTCCGTCGCTGAGGACGCGACCCCGACCGGCCGGCGGTGGGAGTGGCGAGCCGCTCCGCCGCCGGCCGGACCCCCGCGACGCCGGGACCGCCTTGCGCGGACCGTCCGTGCCGTGGGGCGGTTTCGGGTCGTGCCGCGGGTGCGGGCCGGCCCCGTGGCGGTCCAGGACCGTAAGGCCCTCCTCCTCGAACAGCTCCCGCACCGCCGCGAGCGCGATCTCCTGCCCGGCATTTCAGTTCTTCGGGATGACGAGTCGTTCCCGCAGGCGGCGGTTCTCCTCGCGCAGGTCTTCGACCTCCTTCTGGAGCCGTTCCAGCGCGGGCTTCAGCTCGGCCTGCGTCCAGCGCGGGGTGATGTGCTGGGGGCAGTTCCAGTCGTAGCCGATCACCCGCACGGTGATGACCCGCTCGACGCGTGCGCGGTAACCGGGCAGGGCGACCTGTTCCAGGAGCTGGGCGGCCCCTTCCTCGCGGGCGTCGACGGTACGGGCCTCGCCCAGGATCTTCAGCCGTTGCCGGTGGACGTAGTCCATGAGGAACAGCGAGACACGATTCGACGCCTTGAGGTTGCCGGCAGAAACGTACTGCCGGTTGCCGCGGAAGTCGGCCCAACCGAGCACGCTCGCGCCGTTCTCGGTGCCGAGCACCCTCAGGAAACCGGGTGGACCCCCGCGATACTGGACGTAGGGCCACCCGGTCTCGCCGACGGTACCGAGGTAGAACCCGTCACGCTCGCCGATGAACTCGGCTTCCTCCTCGCCGAGCACGCCGTCGGTGTGCAGGCCTGCCATCATGCGCCGCATGGCGCTGTGGCTGCCGTACTCCTTCTGCGCGGCCTCGACCGACGGCGTGGTCAACTCGGCCAGATAGCGGTGCGGCATGTCACGCCCTCCCCGGACGGCGGGCGCCCAGCCGCAGGGAGTGGCCGGCGATGACCGCGACGAAGGCGGTGAGAACGGCCACGAGGACGCCGGTGATCACCTGCCACCCGGGGGGCTGGGCGATCTGGAGCCACTCCCCGGCCAGCGCCACCGCGGCGGCCGACGGGAACGTGAACGACCAGAAGCCGAGGGAGAAGCGGAGCCTCCGGTAGCGCGGCAGCATGGCGGCCTGCACCAGCAGGAGCAGCACGCCGAGGCCGGCGATCGCCTGGGCGACGGGGTCCGCGGCATGCCCGTTCAGGGAGAACCAGGCCAGGCCCGCGACCGCCGGCGGGGCCGGCAGGATCGCGAGGCTGGGCAGCAGCGCGTCCGGGAGGGCGGCGCGGAACATCAGGCGCAGGACGACGATCGCCGTCATGACGACGGCGAAGAAGGTCCCGACGCCGAACAGCGCCCACGCGAGGCCGCCATGGCCGAGTGTGTGAGCCACGTCGGCACCGACCAGCCCCGGCGCGACGGTCGGCAGCAGGTAGCCGGGATGCACGGCGTCGAGATCGAGGCGCCCCTCGAACCACGAGCCGAACAACCAGGCCGCGAGGAGCGCCGAGACGATCAGAGCGAGCAGGAACAGCGCCCGCCCGGCGCCGGGCGAGAAGGTGAAGAGGTCGGCGGCGAGTAGCATCGCGGTGACCGGGGCCAGTGCCGCGAGGGGCCCCTGCGCCGGATGCCGGAGCTGACCGCTCAGGCGTTGCCCGCTTCGGGCGCCCCGGACGAGGTGCGCGGCGAGCAGCCAGCCCCAGGCGATCGCCGCCACAGCCCAGAACACCTGCGGAACCGCGCGTGGCAGGGCGAGCGCCGGGCCGGCTTTGCTCCACGCCTCGGCGAGACCGGCGAGGCCGAAGCCGACGGCGAGCGTGGTCAGCGGAAGCCTCTCCGGCGCCGGTCGGGGGGCGGGCGCTTCGGCCGGTGCGTGGCGATGGATGAGGGTGCTGGTCATGATGTCCTCCGGGGGCGGCGGCCGCGGGTGACGCGGACCGGGCCGACGGCACCGCCGGCGGCGGTGCCGTGTCGGGTGAGGTGGTGGTCTCCGGGTGGCGCTCAGACGTTGGCGGCCCGCAGGACGAGGCCGGCGACCTCGTCCGGGTGGGAGGCGAACACCGCGTGGGAGGCGCCCGCGATGCTGACGACCTCGCCGCCGGCGCGCTCGGCCATGAAGTGGTGCACGGCGGCCGGGATGTTCTTGTCCGCCTCGGCGATCAGGAAGAAGCCGGGCAGCTCCGTCCACGCCTGCGGGCCCTCGGCGGCTTCGTTCAGCGCGGCGGCGGTGATCGGCCGCTGGGTCGCGGCCATCACCCGCGTCGTCTCCTCGGGCACGTCGGCCGCGAACTGGTTTCGGTAGAGCTCCTGCGCGACGTACATGTCCTGGTTGCCGTCCGGCAGCGGCACCGGCCGCAGCGTCTCGGCAAGGGTGCTGCCGGGGAACTTCCCTGCCAGGCTCGCTCCGCTCTCGCCCGCCTCCGGAGCGAACGCCGCGATGTAGACCAGGGCGGAGACGTTCTCGGCTCCGGCGGCGGCCTTGCTGATCACCATCCCGCCGTAGGAGTGCCCGACCAGGACGACCGGGCCCTCGATCGTGTCCACCAGCGCACGCACCTGCGCCGCGTCGTGAGCCACCGAGCGCAGCGGGTTGGGCGCCGCGATGACCTGGTGCCCGGCGGCCTGCAGCCGCTCGGCGACCGGGCCCCAGCCGCCCGACTCCGCGAACGCCCCGTGCACCAGGACGATGGTCGGCTTCTTGTTCGTGGTCATGGCTTCCTCCGAAAGGTCTCTCGTTCGTGCTGACGGAAACCATGGTCGGCAGGACGCCCGTGGACAGCACCTGTCAGATGACCGTCGTCCAGACGGTCACCGCCGGCCAGTCATCGCCGCGCCGGCGGCAGCTCCGCGATGATCTCGGCGACGCGGCCGGGAACGGACAGGAAAGCCGAGTGCGAGGCGGTGAGTTCGACGACGCCGGTGGGGTTCGCCGGGAACGCCGCGTCGGCCTGCGCGACGAAGAGCCGCTGCAACGGCGCCGGAATGGTGCGGTCCTCGGTACACACGACGTACGTCCGGGGAAGCGAACCCCAGCCCGCCTCGGTGAGCACGGTGCTCTCCACCACCATGGCCAACGGCGCGTCACAACTCAGCAGAGCCGTCGCGGCCGCCGCCTTCGCCTCGTCGACGTCACCGTGGAACGCCTCACGGATGGCCGCCCGGATCGCGGGATCGGGGCTGCGGGGGTCGATCCGCAGCGCGCCGGTGCTTCCCGGATCGCCGACCAGCAACCGCATGAACCGGTTGTCACTTCCCTCCGGCAACGACGGGTAGGCGAGGCACGGCGTGTCCGAGGCCGGCATGTACGCCGCCAGGTACACCATGTGCGCCACGAGCGCGGGTGCCCGTTCCGCCGCCCTGCTCAGCACCGCGCCGCCCATGCTGTGCGCGACCACGGAAACCGGTTTCCCGCCGCCCACCCGCTTCAGCTGGGCGATCAGCAGGTCGGCGGCGGCGTCGAGTCCCACCTTCGCCACCGGGGACGGTTCGGCGGCGAAGAGGACCGGGTCGAACGGGCGACGGCCCGCCGCGGCCGGCGACACGGCGTTGAGCCCGTGCGCCGCCATGTCGACCGCGACCGCCGCACACCCGCGCGCGGCCAGCTCGGCGATCACCTCGGTCCATGCCCATGCTCCGTGGTAGAAGCCGTGCAGCAGGACGACCGGCGTGTCCACCATGGCCCTCACCTCCGAAAACGCGCGATCCGTGAATACGCCACCGGACGATACCGGCAGCCGGTGACCGTCACGGTCACAGTCATCTGACAGGCGTTGCCCGGCGGCCTCGTCGCGACGATGGTTCTCGTCACCATGAACGCGACGCACAGCAAGGAGCAAGGGATGACCCCAGAACTCGTCGGCCGGACATTCGCCGCCGACCTCGGCCGGCTGAAGGTGAAGCTGACCTACGACACGGATTCGAAGATGACCTTCGTGGTCACGTCGGGCGCCGCGATGGTGGCCGACGGTCACACCGAGACCGTCGAGGTGGAGATCGTCGAGATCCGCCCGCGGGTCTACCTGGTGTCCTGGCAGGAGGCCACCGGCGCGACCGTGGTCCACGTGGAGGACCTGGAGCACTCCATCGTGCATTCGACCGTGACCCTCGACGGGCGGCTCTACCGCCTGGCCGGCACTTTCACGGAGGTCTGACGATGTCGAACAAGGAGATCCTCCGCACCGCCATGCGCGAGCTGTTCGAGGACAAGGACGTGACGGCGCTGGATCGCTACTGGGCCGAGCCGTACGTGCAGCACAGCCCGAACCTGCCAAACGGCCTCGACGGGCTGCGCGCGGCGGTGCCGTCGCTCGAAGGCTTCGGCTGGAACCCGGAACGCATCTTCGAGGACGGCGACTACGTGATCGCGCACAGCCGGGTGAGCGGCTGGATCCCGGAGGGGGACGCGGCGATCGTGGACATCTTCCGCTTCGAGAACGGCCGCATCGTCGAGCACTGGGACGTGGTGCAACCGTACGTCCCGGCGGACAAGACGGTCAGCGGCAACGCGATGGTGTGAGGCATGACGCGCGAATGAGGGGCTCGGACATCCGTTCGGGCCCCTCAAGGCGTGAGGGCGTGAGCGCGGTCGACGGCGCGAGGTGCCCGCACAGGTCACCGTGGTGCCGATCACCTGGTGGCACGCCGAAAGCCGGCGACCGGGCCACCCGGTCACCGGCACACGGCGCGATGAACTCAGCCGAGCCACTCCCCCTCGACCGGCGCCAGGGCGTCCACCCAGCTGCGCGCCAGCTCGGCCCGTCCGGCCGCCCGCAACAACGCCGCCGGTCCGCGGGACGCCTCCTCGAAGATCGCCAGCGTGCCGCCGTCCGGCTCCTCCAGCAGGAGCCACGACTGGTAGAAGCTCAGCTCGTCGCTCACCGCGGCCCAGCCGAAGCGGGTCGGGCGGACCAGCTCGCCGACGATCCCGTCCAGCATGTGCGGTGGTGCCACGACCACGAAGCGGCCGCCGACGGCGAGCTCGCCGGAGACCTCCGTGCGCTCGACCTCCCGCTGCCAGCTCGGCCACCTCTCGACGGCGACCAGGTGGGCGAAAACGGCGGCGGCCGGGGCCGCCACGCGGCGTTCGTGGCTGACGAAGCTGTCACAGCGGTCCGGGCCCCAGCCTGGGGGCCAGTGGACGCCGGGGTTCGGTTCTGCGCTCATGCCTTCCAGGGTCGCGCGCGCCGCCGCGCCCAGCACCCGTCACATGACTGTCTTGTCCGACCGGTCATGGGCGTTGAGCGCGTCCCGGAGCGCGGCCCGCGACGTGATGCCCAGCTTGGGGAAGATCTTGTACAGGTGGTCGCTGACCGTCCGGTGCGAGATGAACAGCTTCTGCCCGATCTGCTTGTTGGTCAGCCCGGCGCCCGCCAGCTCGGCGATCTCACGCTCCTGCGGCGTCAACGGCGACCGGGCGTCCGGGCCCGAACGCCGGGTCAGCCCGGTCGCCCGCAGCTCGTTGGCGGCACGGTCCCGCCACGGAACGGCGCCCAGCGCCGCCAGGGCCTCGTGCGCCAGGGCGAGCTGCTCACGGGCCGCGCCGGTGTCGCGCAGCCGGCGCAGGCGTTCGCCGTAGGCCAGGCGTACCCGGGCCACGTCGAAGGGCCACTGCTCCGGATCCCGTACGGACAGCGCCGCCTCGAACAGGTCACGTACCGTCTCGTCGTCCGCCGTCAAGGCGGCCGCCGCGGTGCTCAGCAGGCACAGACGCGGCGACAACGTGCCCAGGCCCGCCTCGCTCAGCGCGACCGCGTGCGCCGCCGCCTCGGCCCGGCGCCCGGTGTGCAGGCCGGCTTCGACGAGGTCCAGGCCGGCCCACAGCGCGGTCGGCCGGTAGGGCGCGAGCCGGCCCGGCGGGCTGACCCGCGCCGCGTTCTGGTAGGCCGCCTCGTGCTCGCCCGCGCCGATCTCGGCGAGCGCCCGGGCCTGCGCCGCGAAGTACGTGACCCCGGTGGCCTGGTGGGCGATGGCCCACCGGTTCATCTCGTCGGTCAGCCGCCGGGCCGCCTCGACCTCTCCGGACCCCGCCGCCACGAGCGCGTGAATGTAGTGGAAGTACCAGTGGAAGAAGCGGAACCCGTGTTCGGCGCAGACGGCGAGGCCTTCGTCGGCCATCTTCCGCGCCTCGTCCCAGCGGCCCGCGGCGAAGCCGTCGAGGCCCAGGTGCATGAGTGCGCCGAGGTGGCGGCGGGCCGGACCCTTGCCGTCCCGGCGCGTCTGGGCGAGATGCCGTTCCGGGTCGCGCAGCCGAGGAAGGCGGTCGGCGAAGACCGCGGCGGTGCCGATGCGGATGAGGCGGGTGGGGTCCTCGCCGGTGCCGACGGTGTCGATCAGCGCGTCGAGGGCGGCGACGTCGTCAGCGGTGGCCCGCGCGGGGTCGGAGAACACGGCCGCGTTCACCCGCAGCAGCGGCGGCGGTTCCGGCGTCAGCCGGCCGACCAGGTCGTGGAAGGTGTGCCAGGCCTGTTCGGTGCCCACGTACCAGCTGATCAGCAGCAGGTTGAGCAGGGCTTCGACGAGGTCGGCGTCAGCCGCGGCGAAGCCGTGGTCGCCGGCCTCGATCGCGCCGGCCAGCAGCCGATGCGCGGTGGTCACGTCTCCGTCGGAGTTGATCAGCAGGTGCGCGGTCGCGGCCGCCGCGGGCAGCGAGTGGATCTCCAGGGATCCGCCGCGCCGCGCGTCGCCCAGCAGCCGGCTCGCGGTCACCAGTTCCCCGCCGGCGTCCGCGCCGATGTAGGCCGCCGCGGCGAGCCGTCGGCTCCGGCCGGCCGGTTCGGGGCTGAGCTCCGCGGCCCGGGTCAGCGTGGTGACCGCGGCGAGCGCGTCGCCCTGCCGAAGCAGGACCTGCGCCGTGGCCTCGAGCTGGGCGGCGATCTCCTCGTCGGGCCCCACCGCCGACTCGGCGAGGTGCCGGACGCGACGCTCCGGGGCGTCGACGGCCTCCGCGAGCGCGCCGTGCGCCCAGCGCCGTTCCCGTTCCGTGGACGCCTCGACCACCGCCGCCCCGACCAGCGGGTGCCGGAACGTCAGCCGGTGCGCGTTCAGCCGCACCAGCCGGTCCTCCTCCGCCGGGGCCAGGTCGTCGAGGTCGCAGGCGGCGCCGCCGGCCGTCCGCAGGCGGGCCAGGCCGGTGGTGCCGCCGAGCGCGCCGAGCAGCATCATCAGCCGGCACCGCTCCGGCAGGCCTCGCACCCGGGCGGTGTACATCGCCTGCAGCCGCTCGGACAGCGGCAGGACGTCGGGCAACGTGGTGAAGTCCGCTCGCTGGTCGCCGTCCAGCGCGGACGGCAGTTCCAGCAGCGCCAGCGGGTTACCCGCGGCCTCGGTGAGCAGCCGCCGCCGCACCGCCGGCGCGAGCTCCGGGAAGCGGCGGTCCACCAGGGTTCGCGCCGCCGGAGCCGGCAGCGGCGAGAGGACCAGTTCGGTCAGCCCGCTGTCACGGAAGAAGCCGCGCTCACCCGACCGGCAGGCCACCAGGAAGACGATCGGGCTGCCGACCAGGCGGCGGGCGACGAAGCCGAGCACCTCCGCGCTGGCCCGGTCCACCCAGTGCAGGTCGTCGACGAGGACCAGGATCGGCGTCTCGGCCGCGACGGCTCGCAGCCACAGCAACGCCGCGTTCGCCACGACGAGCCGGTCCGGTACCGGACCGATCTCGAAGCCGAGCGCGCAGCGCAGCGCGGTGCGGTGGTCGGGACCGAGCGAAGCCATCTCGTCGCCGAGCGGGAACAGCAGCTGGTTGAGCGTGGAGTAGTTGATCTCCGCCTCGAACTGCACGCCGGCGGCCCGCAGGACGCGGACGCCGCGTTTCGCTTCGCCGGCCGCGAACTCGTCGAGTAACGCGGTCTTGCCGACTCCGGCCTCACCGACGACGAGCAGCGCGCCGCCGCGCACCCCGGCGCCGTCGAAGAAAGCCCGGATCGAGCTGACGTCCTCTTCTCGGCCGATCAATTCCACTGCCTGATCCTCCAGAAAAGCGGCGAGCTCGGTACGTACCATCCGAGCAGGTCGATAAGGTCTTGACGGCAAGGTCGGCCAGGACAGGAGTGCGGCGGATGGTCACCCGGGCGGAGCGCAACGCGACGGACCCCGACCTCGGCGTGCTGTCCGGACGGCTCCTGTTCGCGGTGCAACACGAACTCTTCGTCACGCTCGCCGGGCAGGGGTTCGACGACCTCAGGCACCGGCACGGCGCCGTGCTCGCGTACCTGGACCCGGACGGCGTCCGGGCCACCGAACTGTCGCGGCTGTCGGGCCAGTCCAAGCAGATCGTCGGGGTGCTGATCGACGAGCTGGAGGCTCTGGGTTACGTCGAGCGACGGCCCGATCCAAGCGACCGCCGGGCGAAGCTGATCTGTCCCACCGAACGCGGCCTGTCCCAGATGCGCGCCGCCGACGCCATCATGACCGCCATCCAGCAGCGGCACGCGCGGCGCCTCGGGCAAGAGAGCTACGACGAGTTCAAGCGCATGCTCACCGACATCACCGAGCACCAGCGCAGCCACCTCCGCTCCGTCGGCGAGGACTGATCAGCGGTCCGTGACAAAGTCCAAGGTCGGCATCGGCGAGACCTGACCGCAGGTCCGTGACGACATGGCTCGTGATCGTCTCAGTCATATAGTCAAAAAAAATTACTATCATTAAAGTGGATTAAATTGCAAAGTGGCCACCCGCGGATACGCCGAGAGTCCGGTTCCGACTCGCGCCGGTCGGCGCTGATCGGTTCCGGACTCCTCGCAGGTCCCCACGACCCCGTGAGGGCGGGAACCCTCCTCGTGCGGCGTGGTGACCCGCGTCGTCCACGCTCGGAGGCGGGCCTCCCGGCCCGCGTTCCGTGAGGTTCAGGCCTTGCTGCCCCTCTTCTTGGCCTGCATGTTGGAAACGACGCTCACGCAGATGACGGCCATGACGATCTGCACCACGAAGGTCAGCAACGCCCTGTCCGCGAAGCCCAGCAGGTGGGCGATGGCGGTGCCGGCGAGGGCGGCCACGATGCCCGCGAGGATGGTGGGAACCCACCCGATGTCCTGGCGGCCCGGGATCAGCAGCCGGCCGATGCCGCCGGTGATCGCACCGACGATGATGGCGCTGATAATGAACGTGATCATGGTGATCTCCCTGTTCGGGCAGGTCTCAACTGTCGACGGCGAGCCTAGGATGTCCCTGTTGACATGATCTTGACATCGCGTATACGCCGATGACCTGCCTTTATCGGGTGATCGAACCGATCGCGGGGCGCGCTCCCCCGGAAACGGCCCAACACGGCGCAGGCGGCCGCGGGGCGGAGTTCACCGCCTGTCCAGCACCTTTCCCGAAAATGGATCATCCGAACATGTCCTGACAAGGTATGTCGATGACAGTGCCGCCGCGCGATGTGCGATCGCACCGGTCCGGCCCGGCCCGGCCCCCGGATGATCTCGCTCAAGCGGGCTCCGGCGACGCGCGGAGCCGCCGGTCCCGGCGGACGGACGCCGCCACCGCCGGTACGCGGCGATCACCCGGGCGACCCGGTGGCCGGCCCTCACCCACCCCCCGCCGGGTCGCCGCCGATGCTCTCCCGGCCCGGACGGCACTAACCTGGGGACACTTTTCGCGTTGGGTTTCGTGTCGGATGAGGAGCCATGTGATGTCCCCGGTTCTGGAGAGTACGGCTCGCGCGCTGCTGCGCAGGATCGCGGTGGAGCAGGCCCAGGGACGCCTGCCCTCGCTGACCGCCGCCGTGGTGCGCGACGGAGAGCTCGCCTGGTTCGGCGCGCGGGGCCGGGTGGAGGGGATCGCCCCCACCCCCGTCACCCAGTACCGCATCGGCTCGATCACCAAGAGCCTGGTCGCCGCCGTGGTGATGCGCCTGCGCGACGAGGGGAAGGTGGACCTGCTCGACCCGGTCGGCAAGCACATTCCCGACCTCCGGGTCGGCGAGGTGACCGTCGCCCAGTTGCTGTCGCACACCTCGGGGCTGAGCGCCGAGTCCCCGGGGCCGTGGTGGGAGCGGACTCCGGGCATGCCGGTCACCGATCTCGTCGCCGGGCTCGGCCCCGAGGCGGCCAAGCACCGGCCTGGACGCCGCTTCCACTACTCCAACGTGGGCTTCGCCCTGCTGGGCGAGCTGGTGGCCCGCCACCGCGGTGTGAGCTGGGCCGAGGCCGTGCAGGAGGAGATCCTGCTGCCCCTGGGCATGCGCGACACCACCTCGCGGCCGCGCGCGCCGCACGCCACCGGCTACGCCGTGCACCCCTGGGCGGACGTGCTGCTGCCCGAACCCGAGCACGACGCGGTCGCCATGGCCCCGGCCGGGCAGCTGTGGTCCACCCCCGCCGACCTCGCCCGCTGGGCGGCGTTCGTGGCCGGGGACACCGGGGGCGTGCTCGCCCCGGACACCGTGGCGGAGATGCGCGAGCCCGCCACGGTCGACGACGGTGACGCCTGGACCGGCGGGTACGGCCTGGGCCTGCAGCTGGCCCGCGCTGGCGGTCGCCGGCTGGCCGGTCACACCGGCTCCATGCCGGGCTTCCTGGCCACGGTGTGGGCCGACCCGTCCGACAAGGTCGGCGTGCTGTTCACCGCCAACTCCACCGCGGGCGTCAGCCGGAGCCTGCTGACCGACCTGCTGGCGATCCTCGACGAGCACGAGCCGCGCCTGCCCGCCGAGTGGGAGCCCGTCGCCGACACCGCCGGCCTGCTGGAACTGACCGGCCCGTGGTACTGGGGACCCAGCGCGTACGCGCTGCGGCTGCTGCCCGAGGGCGGTATCTCCCTCAACCCGATCGCCGGTACGGGACGGGCCTCGCGGTTCACCGCCCAGGCCGACGGGACCTGGCTGGGGCTGGACGGCTACTACGCGGGCGAGACCCTGCGGGTGGTCCGCAGGCCCGACGGCACGCCCAGCCACCTGGACCTCAACACCTTCGTCTTCACCCGCACCCCCTACGACCCGGAGGCGGAGGTGCCCGGCGGGGTGGACGAGGGCGGCTGGCGCAGCTGAGCGGCGAGCACGGCGGCCGGGCCGGTGGCCTCAGCGTAGAGGACCTCCACCCGGTGCACCACGCGCGGCGAGACCAACGGCACCCCCCGCGCCGCCCCGACCGCCACGGACGCGGGCAGCAGGACCAGCCCGTGCCCGGCGGCGGCCAGGTTCAGCACCGTGCACACGTCCTCGCCGTCGTAGCGGAACGCGGCGCGAAACCCGCCCCCGCCGGCCAGCTCGCGCAGCCGCTCCACCGGTACGGCGACCGGCGCCAGCAGCCACAGGGCGTCGGTCAGATCGGTCAGGTCCAGGCCGCGCCGGTGCGAGAGCGGGTGGCCGTCGGGCAGGACCACCACCAGTTCCTCCTCGACGATCCCGAAGCCTGACAGCGGTCCCACGTCGGGTAGCCGCAGCGGGTCGCTGGGGGCGGCGATCCCGTCGACCAGGCCGAGACCGGCCGCGCCCGAGGCGACCTCCCCGGCGACGCGCTCGCGGGCGACGGTGCGCAGCCCGCATCCCGGGGGCAGGCTCCGCACGATCGCCGGGGTGCAGGCCAGCGGGGAGGCGGCCACCGCCGGCCGCCCGGCCGGTCCCGCCGCGGCGCGCAGCACGTCCGCGCGGGCGGCCCGGTGGCGCAGCAGCAGCGGCCCGGCGTGTTCCAGCAGGCGCTCCCCCGCCCGGGTGGGCGCCACCGGGCGGCGGTGCAGCAGCGCCAGCCCCAGGTCGGCCTCCAGCGCGGCGATCTGCTGTGAGACCGCCGACTGGGTGTAGCCGAGTTCGGTGGCGGCGGCGGAGAAGGACCGCCGGTCGGCGACGGCGACGAACGTGCGCAGCAGGTGCGGATCCACGGTGCATCAGTATCGCTTATCGAGTCACCAGGAATCATCGTTGGCGCTTACCCGGTGGCCGGCGCCAGGATCGGGGCATGACCACCGCGAGGATCGCCCTGGTGGGCGACAAGTCACCGTCCGTCCGATCCCATGCCCGCATTCCCGTACTGCTGGAGGCGCTGTGCGAGCGCGACGGGCTGGCGCTGGACGCCTACTGGGTCCCCACCACCGAGGCCACCGGCCTTGAGGGGTTCGACGGCGTCTGGATGGTGCCCGGCAGCCCGTACCGCAGCGAGGCCGGTGCGGTGAACGCCGCCCGCACCGCCCGCGAGCACGGCATCCCGTTCCTGGGCACCTGCGGGGGCTTCCAGCACACCCTGCTGGAGTACGCCCGCAACGTCCTGGGCCTGCCCGTCTCGCACGCCGAGAACGACCCCGGCGCCGAGGACCTGCTGTTGCTGCCACTGGCGTGCTCGCTGGCGGGTCACGAGGACGCCGTCCGGCTGACGCCGGGATCGCTGGCCGAGAAGATCGTCGGCGCCGAGAGAACCGTGGAGAGATACTCCTGCGCATTCGGGCTCAACGCCGACTACGTGCCCGTACTGGAGGCGGGCGGGCTGCGCTTCACCGGCCACGACGAGGCGGGGCTGGTACGGGTCCTGGAGCTGCCGGGCCATCCGTTCTTCCTGGCCACCCTCTTCCAGCCGGAACTGGCCGGAGACGGCAGCCGCCCGCACCCGGTCATCGCCGCCTTCGCCTCGGCCTGCGTCACCCGCGCCGCCTCGTCCGCGCGAGCGTGACCCCCGCGAAACGCCGAGCGGAACGCCACCGGCCGCGGCTCGCCGACGTTTCGCACGGACGTTTCGCACGGACGGCTCGCACGGACGGCTCGCACGGACGGCTCGCACGGACGGCTCGCACGGACGGCTCGCACGGACGGCTCGCACGGACGGCTCGCACGGACGGCTCGCACGGACGGCTCGCACGGACGGCTCGCACGGACGCTTCGGCGGGTGCCGAAGCGTCCGGTGCCTAGCCTTCGAACATCGCCGAGCCACGGGGCGCCACACCGCGCGTCCCCGGCGGAGAGCGTGGCGGTCCCACGCCTCCCCCCTTCGGCCGAAGGGGGGAGATCTCCACCCCAGGGAGAACCGATGACATCCGATCCGCTGGTCCTGAGCCGCCCCGCCGAGATACGGGCCGTGCTGGCCGACCCCCGCTTCACCGTCGAACCCGTGCCGCGCCCGCCGTTCGCGCTGACCGTGGCATGGCTGCGCGGAGCGGTCGGCCGCTTCGCCGAGGGAGCCCTGCACGCCGAGCGCAGGGCCGCGGGAGAGGCGGTGCTGGCCGGGCTGGACCCGGACGCGCTGCGCGCCGAGGCGTTCCGGCTCGCCTCGCGGGACACCGGCGATCACCCCTGTCCCCCGGAGCCGGTTCCGGTGCTGGTCCTGGCCGTCGCCCTGGGAGTGCGGGCCGAGGACGGGCCGGAGGCCGTGGAGGCCGTCGCGGCGATCGCCCCGGCCTACCTGCCAGGGCCTGGGGCCGGACCCGATGAGACGGATGTCGCCGCGGCCGACGCGGGGCTGGTGCGGCTCTCGCGCCTGCTGGGCGACCCGGCTCCGGAGCGGCTGGCCGTGGTGGCGGGACTGCTCGCCCAGGCGTACGGTCCGATGACCGGTCTGGTCCGCGGTGCTCTGGCCGCCGCACCGGCACGGTCCGCGGCCGGAGCCGGGACCGGGGCTGAAGCCGGCTCCGGGGACGGGGGCGGGGAGCCGCGCACGGCCGGGGCGTGGACGGCGCGGGAACTGCTGGACGAGACCCTGCGCCACGATCCTCCGGTCCGGACACTGCGCCGCAGGGCGCCCGGCGACGGGAGGACCGTGGTGCTCGACGTCGCGGCGGCCGGCCGGGATCCCGAGACGCCCCGCGGCCCGGACCTCGCGCGCACGGGAGCCGAACCGGAGTTCCTGACGTTCGGAGCGGGACCGCGCGCCTGCCCGGGCAGGCAGGTCGCGCTGGCCCTGGCGGCCGGGACGATCGAGGCGGCGACCCGATGACGTTCGCGCGGTTCAGGGCGCTGCACCACGCGGACGAGCCGCTGCTGCTTCCCTGCGCGTGGGATCACGCCTCCGCGGCGGCCCTGGCGGAGGCGGGATTCGCCGCGATCGGGACGACAAGCCTGGGAGTGGCCGCCGCGGCGGGCAAGCCGGACGCCGGACGGGCGACGCGGGGGGAGACGCTGACGCTGGCCCGGACGATAACGAGGCTGGGGATCCCGGTGACGGTGGACATCGAGGCGGGGTTCGCCGAGGAGCCAGGACAGGTCGCCGACCTGGTGGCGGAGCTGGCGGGACTGGGAGTGGCGGGGATCAACCTGGAAGACGGGCGTGGTGACCGCCTGGCCGATGTCCCGGCACAGGCGGAACTGGTCGCGGTGGTCAAGCGGCGGGTTCCGGAGGTGTTCCTCAACGCGCGTACCGACGCGTTCTGGCTGGGCCTGCCCGACGCCCGCGCGCTGGCACTGGAAAGGGCCAGGGCTTACGCGGGGGCGGGGGCCGACGGGGTCTTCGTGCCGGGCGCGAGCGCCGAACGGGACATCGAGGCGCTGGTGGGCGGGGCCGGGGTGCCGCTGAACGTGCTCGTCCAGCCCGGCGTGCCGGTGCGACGGCTGGCCGAGCTGGGCGTGGCCCGCCTCAGTTACGGGTCGCTGCTGTTTCGCGCGGCGTTGCGCGCGGCCGTCACCACGGCGCTGGCGGTGGCCCAGGGCGAACCGCTCACCGGCGATGTGCCCTCCTACGAGCAGGTCGAGGCGCTGCACCGGTACGGCTCGCGCACCGGCGACGGCAGACCTGGAACGAGTCACCGCTGACGCCCGGTCCTGAGCCGTCATCCGTGACGATCTCGCGCGCCGGCGGTGACGCCGGCGGTGAGGCCGCCCGTCTCGACGGAAGGTCAGTGCGGATGAGCCTCTTCGAGGGAAGATCCCGCCAGGAGCGCCGCGACCCCGCCGGTGAAGTTGGGGCACTCGAAGATGTCCTCGTGCGGGCAGGCCAAGCCATGGGCTATGGCGGTACGTGCCACCTGGGTCCGGGCGATCCGTTCATCCAGCTCGGTGAGCTTGCGTCGGCACAGCTCCCGCCAGCCGTCGCCGGCCGGCGAACGAGACGCGACGAACGCTTTGACCTCTCGCAACGTGAAACCGACATCTCGCAGCAACACCACCACACCGACCAGCTCGACCGCCGACGGCGGATAACGCCGTTGGCCTGAGACCCGGGCCGGTGCCGGGAGCAGGCCGAGCTCCTCCCAGTAACGCAGGGCGGAGGTGGCGACACCCGTGCGGCTCGCCAGCTCACCGATCGTCAACTGCTCATCCATTTGACTTCAAGCGTACTTGAAGCCGTTGACTGCGATCATGCAGACAGCAGGCACATCTCTCAGGCAACGCGCGCTCAGAAGCCTGGTTCGCCAGGCCCACCACCCCCGGGGCGTCATCGGGTGGGCGGTCGGCTGGATGTTCGCTCATCGCTCCTCCAACCGGCAGCGCAACGTCTGGGCGGTGTCGTTGCTGGACGTCCAGCCCACCGACCGGGTGCTCGAGATCGGCTTCGGTCCCGGCGTCGCCATCGCCGAGTTCGCCGGCCGCGCCACCCGGGGCCACGTCTTCGGCATCGACCACTCGCAGGCCATGGTCCGCCAGGCCGCCCGTCGCAACGCCGCCGCCGTCCGCGCCCGCCGCGTGCACCTCACGCACGCCTCCGTGGAGCGATTGCCGAGTTTCGGCGATCCGCTCGACGCCATCCTCGCCGTCAACTCCGTGGGGTTCTGGCCCGACCCGGTGGATCGGCTTCGCGAGCTGCGCCGCCTGCTCCGCCCGGCGGGACGCATCGCGCTCGTCAGCCAGCCCCGCTGCCCCGGTGCCACCCGCGACACCACGGCCCGAGCCGCCCAGGAGCTCCAGGACATGCTCACCCAGGCCGGCTTCACCCGTCTCCGGGTCGAGACCCTTGAGCTCGACCCGCCCGTGGCCTGTGTGCTCGCCGACGATCCGACCGGGTGATCGCGGGGTCATGCCGGTCGGCGTCCAGGTCCTCGCGGACGCGCCCGGTCGTGACGGTCGCCGTGCCGGCGCGCTCCGGCCCGGCTGTGTCTAAGGTGATCTCGTGCCTGC
>NZ_JBPXMD010000044.1:0-45205 GCF_051918855.1 Streptosporangium sp. H16 | reverse complement strand
AGCTCGATCTTTCCCCGGGCGAATGTGTTCAGCGGTCCGTAGTCGGCCAAGGCGCTGATCCGCCAGCCCTTCTGGTCGGGCAGGTCAGCCAGGGCTGGCCGGTAGGAGATGCCCAGCAGCTCCAGGAGGCCGAAGACGACGTCTGAGTAAGAACCCTGTGTCCGAGACGACGATCTCCGGCAGGTCGCCACCGTCCAAGCCGAAGATGACGTCGACCATGTGCAGGGAGTCGCGGATCGTCCCGGACACGACCTTCGCGCCGCGCCCCATGCCGCGGTCGTTCATGGCGTTCAGCCAGGTCATGCCGCGTTTGGAGCCGAAGTACTTGCGGTTATCGCCTTCACCCCGGTCAGGTGGATCTTCCCCTCCCCGTCCACCCGGACGTCGGGGTTGGCGACCAAGCGCCCGCCAACTTCGCGGAGGGCGGCGTCCAGGGTGCGGGAGTGCTCGGCCAGCAGCACGTCAGGGTCGGCGGGGAGGCTGAGCGCGGTCAGTGCGTCGGGCCGGATCGCCGCCCACTGAGCGCCTTCCAGCAGCTCGGCCTGGGGGTTGCGCCACTTGGTGGAGGCGTAGGTGTAGATCTCGCGGCGCTTCAGACCGCGCCGGAACCGCTCCAGCACGCAGAAGGCGTAGGCGTGCCGGTTCACCGCGCCACCCTCGTGGGCGGGGTGGCCGAACACCAGGCGCTTCCACGGGCCGGTGACCACACCGGCGTCGATCAGGCGGCCGGGGATCAGCGGGGCGGCCAGGCGGCTGCGGTGGACCAGTACCTCCGGCAGCGCCTTCATCGCCTCCAGCACCGGTGTGCCCTCGGCGTTCGCGCCGAAGGTGATCGTCTCGGGCAGGACCTTCAAGAACCCCGACACGGTGGTGTACCGGCCGACCAGCTCGGTCCGCCAGTCATCGGAATCAGCGGCATCGGCCGACGGCACGTTCTCGTTCACCAGCACCAGCGCGGCCCGCAAGTCGGCGCGGGAGATAACCGTCTCGATCGCCTCCCACACCTCCGCCACACGAACCTCCTCGTCCTCCCCGCCCCACCCGTCGGACTCGAACAACGCCTGCACCGCGACCGCCAGCCGGGCCGAGGCCTTGGCGAGCTTGGGGTGCTTGCGGACCTTCTCCTTGTTCGCAGCCATCTGCGCCTTGTTCAACAGCTCGGTCGCCATCAACAGGTCCAGCAGCTCCAGAGTGTCGTCAACCGACTTGCCCTCCAGATGCCGGACCATGGCCAGCAGAGTCGCCAACCGGCGGCCGTCACCGTGCCGACGCAGCGCCGAGGCGTCCGCCCGCATCCCGTACTTGGCCAGCTCACCCAACCGGCGCTGCGGCACCAGAGCCTCCGCGCCCAGGTCCGCGAGCTCCAGCCCCAGGATCTCCGCCACCTGGTCGAGAGCTTTGATGATCGTCGGGCCGGACGCTCGCGGTGGCACGCCCTTGCGCCACCGCTCCAGATCCGACACCCGCGACCCCAGCGGTACTTCCAGCAGCTGGTCCAGGACGTAACGCTGGCCGATGGTCAACAGGCCTTCCAGCACGCCCCACAACCGCTTGGTCGTGTCGTCGCGGATCTTCGCGACCAGCCGCGCCAGCGTCGTCACGCCCGGCAGCAACACCTTCCGCTCGCGCAGCCACCCCACTCCGTCGGTGAAAATCGCTTTTGGGCCATCCCCGGATGTCCAGGACCGGGCCGCCACCCACGCTACAAACTCGCCCTCGACCGAGGCGAAGTCCTTCCACTGGTAGACCTGCCGGATCTCCTGCTGATGATCGAACGGCGTCGGCCTCCGCTCGGTGTACCGCTTCACCTGCGACGGGTCCTCAACCCCCAGCTGCTCAGCTACGAACTCCAGCACCACCCCCGGCACATCCAGGGGATCTTCAAGGAACGTCCCGAGCCACCGCACCGTCACGAGCTGGAGGGCGAACCCCAGCCTCATGTGCTCGCCGCGCCGCCGTCCGACCAACGCCCGATCCTCGTCATCGAGGAAGAACACCCGCTCCAGATCAGTCTGCGCCGGCGGCCCCGCGAACCGCCCGTACGCAGCCGCCTCATCATCGGTCAGGAAATCCACCATCGGCATACGCCGCAAAGTAGGACCGACCCACCAGCAACCGGACCCAGAGCCACCGAACCGTTACAAGATCCGTGTCCGCCCGATGCCACCCGCATCAGACCGGCCAGTCACGATTAGCAGCGCCCGCCAGGCTCCTTATCGTGACTGGCCGCTTGGTTGCTGCTCAAGGGCCTATTCCTGGACGAACGCGAACGCGCCGTTCAACACCACCACCGCGATGGCCAGCGCCGGCCGGGGCATGCCCGCCAGGAGGGCCAGTCCCGCCGCGGCCCACAGCAGCAACGCGAAGAAGTGGACCATCTCGCGGATCAGCAGCACACCGGCCGGCGTCCGCCTGCCCTCGGGAAGCGTGTTCGGCCCCTCGCCGGCGAGACGCCGGGCCGCCTGCGCCCCCGTCAGCCCCGACCGTGTGCGAGAGGTGGTCGACATACCTCAATGCTTCCAACCGGAAGGTTCACCGGCGTAGAGGAGATCGTCGCAGGAGGGCGGGACCTTCGGCCTCGCGGACCTCCGGGCCTGACGGCCGGTACGGAAGTCCTCCGATCTCGGGGCTTTCTGCCCTGTTCGGGGACAAGGCCCCTGACCAGCGTGGATGGTGAACGCTCATGCGATCGGAGGGGGTCTTCCATGCACGCCAAGCAATGGACCGTACAGATCCACATCACCGAAGACGGCGACACCACCTCCGCCCGGGCGGTGCTGTCCACCGGGGACCGCACCTACCTGGCCGGGGCCGGCCACGCGTGCCGCAACCCGGCCGACCCGCAGGTACCCGAGATCGGCGACGAGCTCGCGGCCGCCCGCGCGCTGGCCGACCTGGCCGGCAGGTTGCTCGCCGTCGGCTCCGAGGACATCGCCCAGGTCAGCGGCCCCACCTCATGGTGAGGGCCCCTCATGCCGCGCCACCGGGATCAGCATGACCGGGACGCGGGCGCCGGCCACGGTTTCGCGCACGGTTCGCGCTCTTCCCTCGTCGAGGTGCTGGGACCATCCCAGCGCGATGAGATCCACACGCTCCGCCGCCACCACGTTCACCACCTGCTCTCCCGCCACTCCGCTGCGAAGCTCCATGCGCACCCCGGGGTACGCACAGCGACGGGCCAGGAACTCCTGCTCCCACGCCTGCCGGGCGTGTGCGGCCTGGTCCCAGAAGCGGGGAACGGTCGCCTCGTCGAAGACGTGCAGGACCACCAGATCGACGCCGGTACGGGTGAACAGCCCCGCGGTCTCGGTGACGGCGGCCGCGGCCTCGAAGGAGCCGTCCAGCGGCAGGAGCACCCGGGAGATGACGTGGCCGGACGCCGCCGGCTCCGCCGGTGAGGAAGGCAGCAGGACGACCGGTTTGGTGGAGCGGCGCACGATCCACCAGGACGTGACCGGAGTTGAGGCGTCACCGGCGAGGACGCCGAGAACCGTGCTCGTACGCTCCAGCTCGCGAAGCACCATCGTCGCGCTGTCCTGCGCCCGGGAGCCGACGGCGAGGTGAATCTCTCGAACACCCGTGCGCAGAACCTCCGCCATCGCCCGGGCGACGCCGGTCACGGCCGTGGCCGCGCCCGCGTCGCCGACAACGGCCAGCACGTCTTTCATGCCCGCTCCCCTCCGTGCGTCATCTCTCCGTGCGTCATCTCTCCGTGCGTCATCGGCGCCGTGGCAGGCGGGCGGAGCCGGCCACGTCCTGCGGGTCGCCGGCGCCCAGCCGTAGCCGCAGCGCTCCATCGGTTCGCACCTCGACCGCCTCCCGGGTGATGTCCGGCCGCACCCGGCGGCCCAGGCAGCGAATCCGCACGCCGAGGCTTCCCCACGCCGCGGGAAGCCGGGGGTCGAGGCACAGGATCCCGCTGTGCACCCGCGCTCCCGCGAAGCCGGTGAGCAGTGCCTGCCACACGCCCCCGAACGTGGCCAGGTGCAGGCCGGTGGCGGTGGTCCCGGTCAGATCGTCCAGATCCAGGGCCAGCGCGGTGCGCAGCAGGCTCAGCGCCTCGTCCGGGCGGCCCGCCCGGGCCAGCGAACAGGTGGTGATCGCCGGTGAGAGCGACGAGCCGTGAGCGGTACGGGGGCCGTAGAAGTCGAGGTTGGCCTCCAGCGAGCCCGCCTCGACCTCCTCGGGGACCAGGTGGTGAAGCATGAGGACATCGGGCTGTTTGATGATCTGTGTGGCGGCCAGCCGGTCACGGCCGAGCAGCAGGTCGGCGGCCACCGGCGGGACGGCGACCCGCGCCATCGTCAGCGGCTCCAGCCCGAAGTACCCGGCGAACTGCTCGTGCCTGCCCGAGGCCCTGCCCGAGGCGGGGTCGCAGCCGTCCACCAGGCGGTCCGCGAGCACGCGCCACCGGCGGCCCTCCTCGCCGCCGGAGGCGACGAGCTCGGCCGCCCGCCGCAGGTTCCACCGGGCCATCACGTTGGTGAACGCGTTGTCCGTCACCGCCTCGTGGTACTCGTCCGGCCCGATCACCTCACCGATGTGGGCCCGTCCGTCGTCATCCACCTGACAGCGCGACGTCCAGTAGCGGGCGGTCTCGATCAGGAGAGGGCGTGCGGGCCCGGCCAGGAATCCGTCGTCGCCGCTCCAGCGCGCGTAGTGGACGGCGGCCCAGGCGACGTCGGCGGTGATGTGCTCCTCCATCGGCCCGGTGAGGATGGCGACGGTCTCGCCGCCCAGATGCCCGCGGGCGGGGGTCACCTCCTCGCCCGTGGCGGCGGACTCCCAGGGGAAACGCGTACCGGAAAAGCCCAGGGCGGTGCGCGGGCCCGGGCCGCCGCCAGGCGGCGGAGCCGGTAGACGACCATGGCCCTGGCCGCGGCGGGATGCATGCTCACCAGGGCCGGCAGGACGAACACGTCGGCGTCCCAGAAGACATGACCGGCGTAGGCCTCACCTGACAGCCCTCGCGCGCCGACGGCCACCTCCTCACCACATCCGGCACTGCTCCAGAGGTGAAACAGTGCGAACCGTACGGCGCGCTGCGCTTCGGGATCATCGGGGATGCGGACGTCCACGGCCTCCCAGCGCGCGGCCCACGCCGCCCGCTGTTCGGCGAGCAGCCGGTCGAAGCCGAGCTCTCCGGCCGCCTCCAGCGCCGCGACGGCATCGCGCGGCACCGGCCGGCGGGCGGGGTGCGACGATCCGCCCGGACCAGCACGCCGACGCGCAGATCGAGCACGCGCAGATCCTCCTCGGGAGGCGTCCGCAGGATGAGCCCGGTCCACTGAGGGTCCGGCAGGCGCTGCCCGCCGGCGCCTCGCACATGAGGCAGTCGAAGGCCTCGACGGCAGCAGCTGGATCGGCAGGCTCGCTCATGTCGCAGAACCTACCGGGACCACCATTTCGAGAAGATGGTTTGCGAGAGGTTCTGAGAACGACGGTCAGGGACAAACAGGACGCGTGTCGCCGGTGTTCGCCGTCTCGCAGAACTGGTCGTTTCTGCGAATCGCGCACTTTGCGATCCAAGGGATGGGTCGGGCATGAAGGTTGCCAAGACAGGTGGTGACCTTGGAGGCTCTCCTTACCGACGCGTGCGACCTTCCAGGAGTGCCCTGTGATCATCGAGGATCTGTCCGAGCCGGAACTCGCCCTCTGGGAGGCGTTTCCCACAGCGCGTCCTGTGGATCTTCCTGGCACCCCCGTTCGGGCTGCGATCATCGCAAGGATGTTGCTCGGCGCCCGGGAACGCCTTGCAGGGCAGACGCCCGGCCTGCACCTGTCCGGCGCCCGGATCGCGGGCCGATTGGACCTGTCGTACGCCGAGGTACAGCACCCTCTGATCTTGACCAAGTGTGAGTTCGAGGAAGCGCCGGTCTTCACCGGAGCCCGCACCGGCCTGGTGGACCTCGCGGCCTCCCGGGCACCCGGACTGCAGGCTGTAGACGCTGTGATCGGCGGGGCACTGCGCCTGGAAGGCTGCGAGATGTCCGGCCCGATCCAGCTCGCCGGGGCCCATGTGTCCGGGACACTGAATCTCAGCGGCGCAGCGATCCACGCACTTCAGGCTGTCCATGCCGACGGCCTGATTGTCGACCGTGATCTTCTGTGCGCGAACGCCGTCATCGACGGTGAGTTACGTGTTGTTGGCGCCAGGATCGGCGGGACGATGACCCTCGATGGCGCACGGGTCGGGCGGTCAGGCGGCTTCAGCCTCACCGCCGAGGGGGTCGTCATCGACGGCGGGTTGTCGTGTGCCCGCGGTTTCCGCTCCTGGGGGGAGCTGAGCGTACAGGACGCCCGGATAGGGCGCCGGTGCGTCTTCAGCGGAGCCCAGCTGTCCAACCCGGACGGCATCGCCCTGAACGCGGAGAGACTCGGTGTCGAGGGCGGGCTGCGCATCGATGACGGCTTCTCGGCCGAAGGTGAAGTCCTTCTGCGCGGAGCCCGCGTGGCCGGTTCGCTCCGTTTCGCGCAGGCGAGCCTCGCCAATCCGGGAAGACGCGCGCTGAACGCGCCGCTGATGGAGATCAGCAGCGGACTGCGACTCACACCAGGTTTTGCGGCGAACGGAGAGGTCTTTCTGGACTCCACCCAGGTCCGCGGATCGGTCAACCTCGACGGCGGGACGTTGTCCAACCCGGGTGCGACGGCGCTTTCCCTGCGTCGGCTGGGGGTCACCGGCAGGCTCAGCTGCAGCAAAGGCTTCCGTGCCGACGGGGAGATCGTGCTCATCAACGCCCGAATCGAGGGCAGCTTGGAGTTTCACGGTGCCGCCCTCAGTAATCCCGGCGGGCGAGTTCTGTCCCTATGGGAGGTGAGCGCGGGCGGGGGCATCGACTGCTGCGAAGGCTTCACGGCCACGGGAGACGTCTCGATCAGGAACTCCCGGATCGCCGCCACACTGTGCCTTGCGGAGACCACCATCGACGGTGACCTTTACCTTCGTGGTGTAGAAGCGGCTTCGCTGAAGATCGGGCCCCGGACGGAACTGCTGCGGGCCGTCGACCTTCGCCACAGTCGGGTCGGCGTGCTCGATGACACTCCCAGCCGGTGGCCTGCTCACGTCCTGATGAACGGCTTCACCTATGACGGCCTGGAGGCTCCCCTGCCTGTCCAGGAGCGACTTGACTGGCTGGCCAGGGAGGCCTACCAACCTCAACCCTATGAGCAGTTGGCCGCCGTCTACCGTCGGCAGGGTCACGATGAGGCTGCTCGAGACGTGCTGCTGGCCAAACAGCGTCGCCGCCGCACGGGGCAACGGCTCGGGGCGCGGCTGTGGGGATATGTGCAGGACTGGACCGTCGGGTACGGCTACCGACCCTTCCGCGCTGCGCTCTGGCTCGCAGCCCTTCTCCTTATCGGCACGGTCGTTTTCACCGCCCACCAGCCACCGGCCTTCAAGCCAGGCGAGGCTCCCCCCTTCAACGCCTTCCTCTACACCCTGGACCTGCTCCTCCCGATCATCAGCTTCGGACAGGAGAGCTCCTTCGGCCCGCGCGGCGCACAACAGTGGCTCGCCGCAGCGATGATCATTGCAGGCTGGATCCTCGCAACGACCATCCTGGCAGGCCTCACTCGCGCACTCTCGCGCCAATAACGCGACCAGAAGCGGCCACCTTGACACCCTCTCAGCAGCCACTGACAGGGTGATCTACCTGGGAGCCGGCGCCACGGCCAGCAGAGCACCCCCGCCCCCATCATCACCCAGAGTTGCTTTGCCCCGGGTGACGCGGACCCGAGTGGGAGGCCGTGACCGAGGCCTTCGCGTCGCCGGGACCTCCCCCGCCGGCCGGCCGGAAACGATCGCCCACGACCAGCACCGGTCCCACGCCGATTCCCCGCTCGGCCAGGCAGGGCTCCGGGTCGTCCATCAGCCCCCACGTCGTCTTCCGGCGAGACCGGCCAGGGCGGCCTCGCCTCACCGTCGCCACGACGGCCACGGCGAGCTCCCCGGCTCCGGCGGGCGGAGAGCCCGAGGACGCGAGCACCCGCCGAACGGGGCGTCGGGCCGCCGACCCCGTGCCGCGGGGGCCGCCTCCAGGTTCGCGCGCCGTCCGCCGTCGCGGCAGAGCCTTCCACCCCCGGTGGAAGGGACTTTCGTCCCGTTTCCTCAGGACTCATCGCCGATGGGCACCGGATCACTTCGCCGGGTTTCGCCAGGCGAGGTGTCGCGCCGGCAGATCGGGCCATCCGGCCACGCCGTGAAGGACCTTCGGCTCTGCTCGCGGCTCCCGAACTCCCCATAACGTCAGAATTTAGAGTTATGTGGGGGTTTGTCATGAGAATGACCGTTCAGGATGTTATGACGACAAACGTCGCGACGGTGAGGGAGAACGCCTCGTTCCACGAGGTCGCCGAGACCCTCATCACCGCGGGCATCGGCGGGGTGCCGGTGACGGACGGCGCCGCCCACGTGCTCGGCGTCGTCTCCGAGGCCGACCTGCTGCGCAAGGAGGAGTTCAAACAGCGCTACCACTGCGAACGCTACCGGCCGTCGCTTCGCGCGTGGCTCCGTCACCGTGTGAACGGCGAGAGCGGCATTCGGAAAAAGGCCGAAGGCGAGACCGCGGGGGAGCTGATGAGCCGCCCCGCCATCGTCGTCACCGCCGACTCCCCCGTGGTGCTCGCCGCCCGGATGATGGACCGGCACGGGATCGGGCGGCTGCCGGTCGTGCGCGCCGACGGCGAGCTGGCCGGTATCGTCAGCCGCCGGGACCTGATCAAGGTGTTCGTCCGCGGCGACGACGAGATCAAGCGCCGCATACGTGATGACATCGTCGCCCGCGCCCTGGGGCCGGATCCCGGCGCCGTCGAGATCGAGGTTCGAGACGGCGTCGTGCGGCTCCGCGGGCGCGTGGACGAACGCAGTCAGGCCATCACCCTCGCGCAGATGACGCGGAACCTCGACGGGGTGGTCAGCGTGATCGACGAGGTTACCTGGCGAGAGGATGACATCGTGCCCATGTCGGTCATCTGGGGCGGAGCCTGATCGCCCGCGCCACCCGGCGACGGCAAGGCGTTCACCTCCCGCCCGCACGAGGAGGGATCGGCTTCGAGGCTCCGGCGAGGGAAACCGGAGGTCCTCAGTTCATCGACGGCCCGAAGTGGTCGGCGAACCAGTCGCGCGCGAGAACCGCGACGGTCTCGAGTGTTCCCGGCTCTTCGAACAGGTGTGTGGCATCGGGGACGATCTGGAGCAGGTTCTCGCAACGCAACTGCCCCTGCGCCGCCCTGTTGAGGTCGATCACCGCCTCGTCGCGGCCTCCCACGATCAGGAGGGTCGCCGCCCGCACCGCGGGAAGTCGCGGCCCGGCCAGATCGGGCCGCCCACCCCGGGAGACCACGGCGGCGACCTCGCAGCCCGGTTCCGCCGCCGCCCACAGCGCGGCCGCGGCTCCGGTGCTGGCCCCGAAATAACCGACCGGGATGCCCGCCACCTCGGGCCGATCCCCCAGCCGGTCCGTCACCTGGACAAGCCTGCCGGCCAGCAACCCGATGTCGAACACGTTGCCCCGGTCGAACTCCTCCTCCGGGGTGAGCAGGTCGAACAACAGCGTCGCCAGACCCGCGCGGTTGAGCGTCGAGGCCACATACCGGTTGCGCGGGCTGTGCCGGCTGCTGCCGCTGCCGTGCACGAACACCACCACCCCTGCGGCGTTCTGCGGAACGACGAGCCGGCCGGGCAGCCGGACCCCTCCGGCCTCCATCCGAACCTCCCCGTCGGGCTCGGGCGGATCGGCTTCCCGCGTGTTCTCCTCGCGCTCGTCCCCCGAGGCTCCGGCCCGGCGCAGCAGCTCGACCACTTGATCATCGGTGGTCTGGGAGAAATCGCGGTACCAGGCACCGATCGCGTAGAAGAACTCCGGCGTCTGCAGGCAGACCACCTCGTCGGCGACCTTGCGCAGGCTCTCGATCGTCTCCGGCGCTCCCACCGGAACCGCCAGCACCACCCGTGAGGCACCACGCGCACGGGCCACCTGGCAGGCGGCACGAGCCGTCCCGCCGGTGGCGATGCCGTCATCGACCACGATCACCGTGCGGCCCGCCAGATCCACCGGGGCACGGTCCCCGCGCAGGCGGCGCCCGCGGCGCAGGAGTTCGGCCCGCTCCAGCTCCTCCACCATGGTCATCTCTTCCTGGGTGAGATTCGCGCGCCACACGATGTCGCGATCGATCACGCGCACCCCGCCCTCCCCGAGGGCGCCGAACCCGACCTCGGGCTGGAACGGCACCCCGAGCTTGCGAACGATGATCACATCCAGCGGCGCGCCAAGGACCCTGGCCACCTCGAACGCCACCGGAACGCCGCCCCTGGGCAGCCCCACGACGACCACGTTCTCAGCGCCGGCGAACCCGCGCAGCCGCTCGGCCAGCCGCGTTCCCGCATCATGGCGATCAACGAACATCTCGTCCACCTCGCAACCTGCGATGAAAAGACCCCACTCACCACCTTCGACGGGGAAACCACGTCGGCGATAGGGCTGAAAGTCCTGATTGACGACCTCGTATGCGGGAACCGGCCCACCGGTTCCGCACAGGACAGCTCCACAGAAAAGGCCGCATCGTTCTCACGTCGGCCGCGGCCGGAGCACTCGAGCCCGCCCGAGGTCCGATCCTCGAAGGACGAAAGTCCCCGGGCCGCGCGGGCCGGAGCGGCACATGGCCGTGGGGGGACCTCCCGTCAGGCGGTGGTGACGTCCTCCGATCCGTGCCTCTCCTGGCGAACCTTGTCGGTGGGACCTCCCGTCAGGCGATGACGTCCAGGTCCGCCCGCGTCGCCCGCTCGTCCCGCAGCACGCCGCCGACGACGTCACCGTCGATCGTCTCGTGTTCGACCAGGATCGCGGCGAGCCGGTCGAGGGCGCCGCGGTGGACCCGTAACAGGTCGACCGCGCGTTTCTCGGCCTCGCGGACCAGGCGGGCGACCTCCTCGTCGATGATCTGCTGTGTCCGTTCGGAGTAGGGCTTGCGCTGGAGGTCCTCACCGTCCTTGCCAAGATACTGAGGGGCGGCGGGACAGTAGCCGACCGGGCCGAGCGCGGGTGACAGGCCGAAGTCGCGCACCATGCGGGTGGCGATCTGCGTGGCGGCCGCGAGATCGTTGGCGGCGCCGGTGGAACCCTCACCGAAGACGACCACTTCCGCGGCCCGGCCGCCCAGCCGCACGGTGAGCAGATCGGTTAGGTAGCTTTCGCTGTAGAGATGCCGCTCGGCCTCGGGCAGTTGCTCGGTGACGCCGAGTGTCAGGCCGGCGGGCAGGATGGTCACCTTCGCGACCGGATCGGCCTGTTCGCACAACGTGGCGAGCAGGGCGTGCCCGGACTCGTGCACGGCCACCGAGTGGCGCTCCTGGGGAAGCAGCGCGTTGGTCGTCTCCCGCCGTCCCAGCAGTACCCGCTCGCGTGCCGCGTCGAGGTCTTGGGCGTTGATGGTCGTGCGGTCGGCCCTGACCGCGTTGATCGCGGCCTCGTTGACGAGGTTGGCCAGGTCCGCGCCGGAGAATCCCGGCGTGGCACGGGAGATCACGCCGAGATCGACGTCCGGGGCCAGATGCTTGCCGGCCGCGTGAACGGCCAGTATCGCCGCGCGTTCGACCTGGTTGGGCAGGGGGACGGTGACCTGCCGGTCAAAGCGGCCGGGACGCAGCAGGGCCGGGTCAAGGGTCTCGGGCCTGTTCGTCGCGGCCAGAACGACGATCCCGCTGCTCTGGTCGAAGCCGTCCATCTCCGCCAGCAGCTGGTTGAGCGTCTGCTCGCGTTCGTCGTTGCCGGCGACCGCCCTGCCACGCCGGCCGCCGATGGCGTCGATCTCGTCGATGAAGACGATCGAGGGGGCACGTTTACGCGCCTCGTCGAAGAGGTCGCGGACCCGGGAGGCGCCCACGCCGACGAACATCTCCACGAACGCCGAGCCGGTGACCGACAGGAACGGCACGGCCGCCTCTCCCGCCACCGCCCGGGCGATGAGCGTCTTGCCCGTTCCCGGGGGGCCAACCATGATCACTCCCCGGGGTGGCTTCGCGCCCGCGGCCGCGTACCGGCCGGGGGCGCGCAGGAAGTCCACCACCTCGCTGATCTCCTGTTTGACACCGTCGTAACCGGCGATGTCGCCGAACCGGGTCGCCGGGCGCTGGGCCTCGATGATTTTCGCCTTCGACCGGCCGAAGCCTCCCATGCCGCCGGCCAGGGACTGCTGTGCCTGTCGCCCCATCCAGCCGAACAGGGCGATGAGCAACACCAGCGGCAGGAAGCCGACCAGGAGCGACGTCAGGGAGTTCTCCGCTCGCGTCGCGGTGATCTGGACGTGGCTGGACCTGAGCCGGTCCTCCAGCCGGCCGACGTTGAGGGCGGTGGGGATCTGGGTGGTGAACGTGGTGCCGTTGTTCAGCCTGCCCGACACCCCGCCCTGATCGTCGATCGTCACGGCCTTCACCTGTCCGGCGCTCACCTTGGCGACAAAATCGCTGTAGGAGTACGGGGCGGTCGCCGGCCCGGCGAACACCAGGGGTAGCAGCAGCCACAACGTGACGATCAGCATGACGATCGTCGGCAGCCAGCGCCGCCAGCCGGGGGCCGGCGGGGGCGCCGGCGAGGGTGGAGGCTCGTTCGGCGGTCCCGGCTTCGCCGTACCGGTCATGTGCCGACCGAGCAGCCGAATTCGCGTGATCACCAACTGGCCTCCCCCGGTCTGCTACCCCACCTGCCAGTTTTCAGCCACAGGGCAGTGGCGATACAGGGCCGAAAGACCCAAAAATCAGGACATAAAGGCTGTTGTGGCAGGAGGCGAGCCAGTCGGGCAACGGGCGCACCCGCTCACCGGCGCCGTGTCGTCCGCCGTGCCATCGGGTCGATCGCCGGCAGTCGCCGGCAGTCGCCGGCAGTGGAGTCACGGACCGTGACCAGGGGAAGGACTGAGGCATGGGGAGCCCGCCCATCCGCCCGCGATCACATCGAGGGCGGATCCGGCCGTTCGGCCGGGGCTTCGGCATCCGGCCGGCGGATTGAGCGTGGAGGCATTGCCGATGGGACCGTGGGCGCAGATCAAGGAGACGCACGTCGCCGTCGTGCTCCTGCTGGGAGATCGTGTCTTCAAGCTCAAGAAGCCGGTGGATCTCGGCTTTGTGGACTTCACCACCCGTGAGGCCCGGCGAGCCGCCTGCCACCGGGAGGTGGAGCTCAACCGGCGGCTGGCCCCGGATGTGTACGAGGGGGTCGCCGACGTGCTGGGCCCGGACGGAGAGGTCTGCGAGCATCTCGTCGTGATGCGGCGCATGCCGGAGGAACGCCGCCTCGCCGTCATGATCCGCCTGGGGCAACCGGTCGAGGAGCCCGTGCTGCGGATCGCACGGATGATCGCCGGCATGCACGCGCGGTCCCCTCACAGCCCACGGATCGACCAGCAAGGAGGAAGACCGGCGCTGCAGTCCCGCTGGAGCGCGAGCTTCGACCAGGTTCGCGCGCTTCCCGACGCGGTTCTCGAGCCCGAGGTCGTCACGGAGATCGAACGGCTCACGCTGCGCTTCCTCCGCGGCCGCGACCCCCTGTTCGCCGCCCGCGTCGAGGAGGGCCGCATCGTCGACGGCCACGGCGACCTGCTCGCGGAAGACATCTTCTGCCTGGACGACGGGCCGCGAATCCTGGACTGCCTGGAGTTCGACGAACGGCTCCGCTTTCTCGACGGCCTTGACGACGTGGCCTTTTTGGCCATGGACCTGGAGCGGCTCGGGGCGCCTCGCCTGGCCGAGGTGTTCCTGCACCGCTACACCGAGTTCACCGCCGATCCCGCTCCGCCCTCGCTCTGGCATCACTACGTCGCCTACCGGGCCTTCGTCCGCGCCAAGGTCGCCTGCCTGCGGCAGCGGCAGGAAGGCCCCGGCTCGGCCGGGCAGGCCCGGCAGTTCGCCGAGCTCACGATCCGTCACCTGCGAGCGGGGATGATCACTTTGGTTCTCGTCGGCGGAACTCCTGGAACCGGCAAGTCGACCCTGGCCGCCGCCATCGCCGACCGCCTCGGATACACGCTGCTGAACAGCGACCGCGTCCGCAAGGAACTCGCCGGCATCGCGCCCCACCAGCCGGCGGCGGCACCTTTCGGCGAGGGCCTCTACGATCGGGAGCGCACCGAACGCACCTATGACGAGTTGCTGTCTCGAGCCGAGAAGCTGCTCCAGCACGGCGAGCCGGTCATCCTCGACGCCTCCTGGATCGACGCCGAGCACCGCGCGGCGGCCGAGCAGCTGGCCCAGCGCACCTTCAGCGACCTCGTGGCCCTGCGCTGCACCGCTCCGCCACAGCTCACCGCCGAACGGCTCGCCCGCCGAACCGGCGGGGTATCCGACGCCGACCAGGCGATCGCCGCGACCATGGCGGCGAGAACGGCGCCCTGGCCCGCCGCAACCGAGATCGACACCGGCGCGACCGCGCGGCAGGCCCTCGATCGGGCCCTGACGGCGATCTGCGCTCCCTCGGCCGACATTCCCTGGCGGTTCCGGCGTCCTCAGATGGAACCCGGCTGAGAAGGCCGCGGACGAAGGGCACCTGGCCGGTATCCGGCCCGGACCCGTCACCGGACCCCGGCCGGTGACCTTCAGCCGGGCGATGGGGCCGAAGGACCCCTGACGCGGCCCCGGGCGCCGGGAGAGGCTGGCCTCATGGCGA
Organism: Streptosporangium sp. H16; assembly: GCF_051918855.1. Classification (NCBI taxonomy): domain Bacteria; kingdom Bacillati; phylum Actinomycetota; class Actinomycetes; order Streptosporangiales; family Streptosporangiaceae; genus Streptosporangium; species Streptosporangium sp. H16. The sequence goes on along the minus strand of NZ_JBPXMD010000044.1, from coordinate 30,545 downwards.
GCTTCGACGAATGTGACGCGCTGCTGCGAAACGGGGAGATCGCCCATGTCCGGCCGCTGCGCGGCACGGACCGGGCGGCCCTGCACGACCTGGTGGACCGCACCTCCGCGAGATCGGCCTATCTGCGGTTCTTCACCGCCGGGCGCGCCACGGCCCACCGGTACATGGACCGGTTGACCGGCCCCGACCACCGCGGGCACGCCCAGGTCGCCCTCCTCGCCGACAAGCTCGTCGCGGTCGCGGAGTACATCCCCGATGAGGACCGCCACAGCGCCGACGTCTCCGTCCTCATCGACGACCGCGTACACGGGCGCGGCCTGGGCACCCTCCTGCTGGAACATCTGGCGCTCGACGCCGCGGCCCGCGGCGTGAGCGAGCTGGTGGCCGACGTGCTCACCGGCAACGGGGCGATGCTGAAAGTCCTCACCGACCTCGGCCTGGCGGCGACCCGCGAGTTCGCCGGCGACGAGGTGCGCGTCCGGATCGACCTGCGCCCCACCGACACGCTGACGGCCGCGATCGAGCGGCGCGACCACGAGGCCGAGCGCGCCTCGCTGGCGCGGGTGCTGTCGCCCCGGTCGGTCGCCGTCGTAGGTGCGAGCCGCGAGCCGGACCGGGTGGGGCACCGGCTGCTGGGCAACCTGCTCGACGGCGCCTTTCCCGGACCGGTCTACCCGGTGAACCCGAAGGCGGCCCAGATCCTCGGCGTCACCGCCTACCCGGACCTGTCCTCGATCGGCGAGCCGGTCGACCTGGTCGTCGTGGCCACCCCGGCGAGCGCCGTCCTGGACGTCGCACGCGAGTGCGCCGGCCACGGCGTGGCCGGCCTCGTCGTGGTCAGCGCCGGCTTTGCCGAGACCGGCCCGCGCGGAGCGGCACGCCAGGCCGAACTGCTGCGTGTCTGCCGTAGCGGCGGGATGCGGCTGATCGGCCCCAACTGCCTCGGGATCGTCAATACCGGCGCCGCGCTCAACGCCAGTTTCCTGCCCCATCCCCCGCCTCCGGGCGCCATGGCGCTGATGTCGCAGTCCGGGGCGGTGGCCGCCGGGCTCGTCGCCCGCGCCACCGAACTCCAGATCGGGATCTCCTCCTTCGTCTCGGTCGGCAACAAGGCCGACGTCAGCGGCAACGACCTGCTGGAGTACTGGGAGGACGACCCGCGCACCGAGGTCATCGCCCTGTACCTGGAGTCCTTCGGCAACCCGCGCAAGTTCGGCAGGATCGCCCGCCGCGTAGGACGGCACAAGCCGATCGTCGCGATCAAGAGCGGCCGCAGCACCTCGGGCGATCGGGCCGTGCGCTCGCACACCGCCGCCGCCGCGACCCCGGACATCGCCGTCGAGACCCTGCTGCGCGCCGCCGGGGTCATCCGCGTCGACGGCATGCAAGAGCTGCTGGACACCGCGCGGCTCCTGGCCACCCAGCCGCTGCCCGCCGGAGGCCGGATGGCGATCGTCGGTAACTCCGGCGGGCCGCAGGCATTGGCCGCCGACGCCTGCGAGCGCCACGGCCTGGTCGTCCCCGAACTGTCGCCCGCCACCCAGCGGCGGATGCGCTCGCGGCTGCGGGCGTCCGCCGCCGTGGCCAACCCTGTCGATCTGACGGCCGACGGGCAGGCCGAGGAGCTGGAGTTCGCCGCCTTGACCGCGCTGGAGGACCCGGCGGTCGACGCGGTCCTGATCGTCTACACCCCGCCGTTCGGTTCCGGGCTCCAGCGGACCCGCGAGGCGATCGCACGGGTGGCGGGCTCGGCGGGCAAGACCGTGGTCGCCTGCGTGGTCGGCCATGACGAGACGATCGGCTCGGTGCCGGCCTACGCCTTTCCCGAGCAGGCCGTGCAGGCGCTGAGCCGCGCCGCCGGCTACGCGCGGTGGCGCTCACGTCCGGCCCCGCCCTTCGTCCCCCCTGCGGGGACCGACATCCGGGCGGCGCGCGAACTCGTCGAAGAAGACCTGTCGCGGCATCCTGCGGGCCGCTGGCTCGACCCGGTGACGGCGGCTCGGCTTCTCGCCTGCTACGGCGTCGCGGTGGCGGAGTTCGCCACCGCGGACAGCGCTGACGAGGCCGTCCGGGCCGCCGCCCGTCTCGGGTTCCCCGTCGCGCTGAAGGCGACCGGACCGGTGCACAAGAGCGATGTCGGCGGCGTCCGGCTCGGGCTCCGCACCTCGAAGGAGGTCCGCGGCGCCTACCGTGCGATGAAGGACATGATCGGACCGGAGATGACCGGCGCGACCGTCCAGCCGATGGCCCCCGACGGCGTGGAGATCATCGTCGGCGCGGTCCGCCACCCCTCCTTCGGCCCCCTGGTCATGGTCGGCATGGGAGGCGTGAGCGCCGAACTGCTCACCGACCGGGCCTTTCGCAGCCCTCCGCTGACCGGCCAGGACGCCACGGAGATGATCCAGGAACTGCACTGCGCACCCCTGCTGTTCGGATACAGGGGCCGCCCGGTGGCCGACACCGCCGCGGTGAAGGATCACATCGTCCGCGTGGCGAAACTCGTGGACGACCTTCCCCAGATCGCCGAGCTGGACCTGAACCCGATCATCGCCGGCCCCGGCGGCGCCGTCGCGGTGGACCTGCGCATCCGGCTGGCCCCGGCCCCGCCCGCCCCCTCCCCCCTGCGCCGTCAGCTCCGTTGACGGCCAGGCGCCCCGGCCCCGGCCCCGCCCGCCGCGAGGGAAGAGCACCTGGTGGCCACGGTGAGCCGGTGCGGCGGGCCGGTGCGGTGCCCGCCCCGGCCGGGTGCCCGAACCGGCAAGGTCGCCCGGCCGCGACGAACAGGACTTTCGGCCCTGTTGCCTGCCGTTCCCCCGGCCGTAGCGTTCCCAGTGAGAAGACGTCGCCAGAGGCCGGCCCGCCAGAGCCCGGCGCCGTATCCGACGCGGCCCCGCCGCACGCCGCACGAAGTCGGCCTCCGCCGACGATGTCCATCTTCTGAGGGGAGAATCCCATGGCTGAACGCCTCGCCGCTGCCGGTGACCTCGGCCGCCGGATCACCAGACGGCGCGAAAGCCTCGGCCTGGACCGGGAAGAGCTGGCAAACCGGGCGGGAATCAACCCCTCCTACCTCGCCTACGTGGAGCAGAGGGCGGCCGCACCCGCCGTCGAGACCATAGAGCGCCTGGCCGCCGCTCTGGACACCAGCACCGCCGAACTCCTCGGAGCGACCATCGACCAACCGCCCGGGCAGGGGCGAGCCGCCCTTCATCCCGAGCTGGAGAGCCTGGACACTCAAGAGTGCCTGCGGCTCATCTCCCCCGGCGGGGTCGGCCGGCTGGCCTTCGACGACCTCGGCGGCCCGACGATCTTGCCGGTCAACTACGTCCTCCACGAGGGCTGCGTGATCTTCCGCACCGCCTTCGGCGGCCCGTTCGACGCCAACCTCAGCACCGGGGTGGAGGGGGTCGAGTTCAAAATCGCCTTCGAGGTCGATCGCATCGACGACGCCAACCGCGAGGGCTGGAGCGTGCTCATCCGCGGCGGCGTCCACCACGTCTCCACCGCCGAGGAGCAGGCGGCCGTGATGGCCCTGAGCGTCCAGTCCTGGGCCGGTGGCGACCGCGAACTCTACGTCAAGATCACTCCCGCCGAGATCACCGGCCGCCGCATCCGGCACGGCCGGTGAGCCACGCCGGGGCGGCCACTCGAAGATCACCCACCTTCGGCCGTCCCCTTCCGGCCCGCGCGCTCTTGCGGCGAAGGTCACCGGTCTCCAGCGCCGCCCGGCCCTGACGGCAGGGCCGGGCGGCGCCGTACCCCGCGGGAAGGGGCCGCTCCATGACAGCTCCCGCGGTGGTGGACCTCGAGGAGATCACCGCGGTGATCTTCGACACCGACGGGGTCATCACCGATACGGCCAGGGTGCACGCCGCCGCGTGGAAACAGGTGTTCGACACCTTTCTGGACGAGTACGCCAGACGATCCGGTGAGCGATTCCCGCCCTTCGACGCCGGCGAGGACTACCTGCGCCACGTCGACGGCAAATCCCGGCTGGACGGGGTGAACGACTTTCTTCGCTCCCGAAACATCACGGTCGATCCGGACACGGCGGCGGGCCTCGCCGCCGCGAAGGACGCGTCCTTCCGGGCTGAGATCAGCGCACACGGCGTGACCCCCTTCCCCTCGACCCTTGATCTGGTTCGCGAACTACGGCGCCGCGAAGTGCTCACGGCGGCCGTCTCGGCGAGCCGCAACTGCGCGAGAGTGCTCGAAGCGGCCAACGCCGCCGGCCTGTTCGACGTCCGGGTCGACGGCGTGGCCGCCGCCCGGCTGAAACTGGCGGGCAAACCCGATCCGGCGCTGTTCCTGCACGCGGCCCGGCGGCTGGGCGTGAGCCCGGGCCGGGCAGCCGTCGTGGAGGACTCCCTGGCCGGCGTGCGGGCGGGCAGGCGAGGCCGGTTCAAACTTGTCATCGGGGTCGACCGGCACGACCGGGGACAGGCCCTGCGGGCCGCTGGAGCCGATCTCGTCGTCACCGATCTGGCCGAACTACGGCTGAAGGGAAGAAGGCGCAACCGTTGATCGGTTCGACCGCGTCTCTTAGAGCCGACAGTCCCCGCCCGGAGAGCACTTGGACCCTACAGAATGCCGTGCACATGACCGATCCTGCCCCTATGAACCAATTGTCACCGCGTGTCCGGAGGCAGAGATGCACCATGTCACCGTCAAGGACGTGATGACCTGTCAGGTGATCTCAACGGGGGAGAACACCTGTTTCAAGGACATCGCCGAGACGCTTCTCACCCACGCGCTGAGCGCCCTGCCGGTGGTGGACGACGACGGCCACGTGGTGGGCGTCGTCTCCGAGGCCGACCTGCTGCACAGGCAGGAGCGCTGGGAGCAGTTCCCCGGCGAGCACCACCCCGCGCCCACCACGCCACCACGAAAGCCGCGCGCGGGCAGGACCGGGGGCGAGGTGGCCCGGGACCTGATGAGCACCCCCGCGGTCACGATCTCAAAGGACGCCTCCGTGGCGGCCGCCGGCCGCCTGATGCACGACAAAGCCGTCAAACGGCTCCCGGTGGTCGACGAGCACGGCCACCTGGCGGGCATCGTCAGCCGCTGCGACCTGCTGAAGGTGTTCATTCGCTCCGACCGCGAGATCGAACACGAGGTCCGCGTGGAGGTCTTGACGCGATCGCTGTGGATGGACACCTCCCGTGTCCAGGTCACGGTCAAGGACGGCGTGGTGACCCTGAGCGGGCGGATGACCCTGCGCGCGGACACGCGGATCACGCTGTGGATGACCCGGCAGATCAACGGAGTCGTCGACGTGATCGACGAACTCACCTGGGACCGGGACAACACCCCCCACCGGGGAACGAGGGATGCCGAGCATGCGAACGGAAAGTCGCGCCAGCGGACCGGATGAACGCGGCTCGCCGTGACATTCCGCCGGGCGGACGGCGAGATGGGCCGCGAAGGACCCGAAGAGCGCGAACAGATGGCTCACCGACACGTGAAGGTCAGCGACCAGATCGGCGACGGTCCATGGACAGCCGAGCCGACCTGCCCTCGCCGCGAAGGGGAACGCTCCACACCAGGCGGGTACCGCCCTCTGACCGGCAGCCGACGGCGAAGGACCCACCGAGCCGCTCGGCCCGCTCCCGAAGATTACGCAGCCCGCTGCCCCCGCCCTCGGCGAGCAGCCCGACACCGTTGTCGACCACGGTCAAAACGAGCCGCCCCCGGCCGGCATCCACCGATACGTCGACCTTCGAAGCTTCGGCATGACGCACCACGTTGGACAACGCCTCACGCAACGCGGCCAGCAGATGCTCGGCCGTCCGCGGCGGCACCTCGCTGTCCAGCCGGCCCCCCATGTCCAGACCCGGCATGAAACCCAGATGACCGCGCGCCCCCTGCACCAGGTCCACGATCTGCGCGCGCAAACCGAGGTCCTCCTCCTGCGGGGAAGCCTGCAAGGCGAAAACGGTGCAGCGGATCTGCCGGATCGTGCCGTCCAGCTCATCGATGGAGTTCCGCACCCGCGACGAGACCTCCGGCCGTTCGATCAACCGCACCGTGCTCATCAGCGTCATGGCCACCCAGAACAACCGCTGGATCACCACGTCGTGCAGGTCCTTGGCGATCCGATCGCGATCCTCCAGCAAGCTCAGCCGCTCGGTGTCCATCCGGCTCTCGGCCAGCTCCAGAGCGATCGCGGCCTGCCCGGCAAAAGAGTGCAAAGTACGCAATTCATCCTGGTTGAACGGAATGCGCCCCGAACGCTTCCCCAACGACAACACCCCCCGCACACCCCCCGACGCGCCGATCGGCACCGCCGCCACCGGCCCGAGCGAGACATACCCGGCGATCACGATCGGCACCTTCGCCTCACACGGATCAGTGACCATGAGCGGCTCACCACTGGTGAAAGCACGACCGGCCAGAGAATCGGCGATCAACGCCTCGGCATGCGCCACCTGATCACAGCCCTCCCCATCAGTGATCAACACCCGCAGAACCCGCCCACCCTCATCCGGCAGCAAAACCGCCACGACATCGGCCCCGACCATCTCCCGCGCCCGCCGCGCGATCAGCACGAGCACCTCGTGCGGCTCCACACCCGACAGCAGGCTCGTGGTGACCTCCGCCGACGCCTGCAGCCACATCTCCCTGCGCCGCGTCTCCTCGTACAACCGCGCGTTCTCGATGGCCACCCCGGCCGCACTCGCCAGCGCCGTCACCATCGCCTCGTCCTCGGCGTCGAACTCCCCTCCCCCACGCTTCTCCGTCAGATAGAGATTGCCGAACACCTCCTCACGCACCCGAACCGGCACCCCCAGAAACGACCCCATCGGCGGATGCCCCACAGGAAAACCATAAGACGCCGGATGATCAGAGATATGAGCCAGCCGCAACGTCTGCGGCTCCTTGATCAACAAACCCAGCAAGCCCAGCCCATGCGGCCAATGCTCAATCCTGGCGATCTCCTCCTCGCTCAACCCCACCGGGACGAACTGCACCAGCGTGCTCTGCTCACCGGCCACCCCCAAAGCCCCATAGGTGGCATCCACCAGCGCGGTGGCCGCCTCCACGATCCGGCGCAACACCGTCTCCAGATCCAGATCGCCACCCACCGCGACCACCGCGTTCAACAGCGCGTACACCCGGTCCCGGGTCGCCAGCACAGCCTCCAACCGCACCTGCAACTCCGCCAAGAGCTCATCCAGGCGCATATGCGCGATCAACGCACCCGGCTCGACCTTCGCCATACCCCAAGTCTCGCACCGGAGCATACGGACGCCCGCCCCGCCAAGAAGCCGACACCCACCCGGCCAACCATCGTTTACCCCACGATGGCAAGCCCCTGACCAGCGAGACACCCCCCCACCCGATAACCCACACCGAAGAGGCCACCGGCTCGGAACCCTCCCGCGCAGTGGCCGAAAGACCCCCACACCAAGGACCTGCGACCCCTGCCCGACCAGCCCCCGCGACAGTGAAATGGACATCTGAGAACCCAAAGGAAAACAGGCGAGCCACCACATCCCCGACGCGACCCGATCCACACAAGAACGAATACGCGGACGCACCCCACCACCGCGGATCCGCAGCCCGAAGGAGGCCGGCGATGCACGCGAAGGTAAAGGACCTCATGACCACACAAGTGACGTCGATCAACGACACCGCCCCGTTCAAGGAGGTCGCCGAGTCACTCATCACCCATCAGGTGAGCGCGCTCCCCGTCATCGACGGCGAAAGACGCGTCATCGGCATCATCTCCGAAGCCGACCTGCTCCACAAGGAAGAGTTCAAGGAACGCTACTACCGCGAAAACTACCGGCCACCCCTAAGCACCCGGCTGCGCCACCGCCTCAGCCGCAAGGGCGGCGACGGCCGCGCCAAGGCCCGCGGCGACACCGCCGCCGAACTCATGACCGCCCCCGCGATCACGATCCAGCCCCACGCCTCCATCGTGTCCGCCACACGCCTCATGATCGAACACGGAGTCAAAAGACTACCGGTCGTAAACGCCGACGGACTCCTCCAAGGCATCGTCAGCCGCCACGACCTGCTGAAGGTCTTCGTCCGCAGCGACCCCGACATCGCACACGAGGTCGACGAGAACATCCTCAGACACTCCCTGTGGGCCGAACCCAACACCGCCACCGCCACCGTCACACACGGCATCGTCACCCTGAGCGGCCACATGCACCGGCGCGCCGACACTCACCTCGCAACACGGATAACCCAGCGAGTGAACGGAGTCGTCGACGTGATCAACAACCTCGAATGGGACGTCGACGACGACCCGGCCCCGACAAAACGCTGAAGACCTCAACCCACGACCTCACCGAACCGCCCCACCAAGATCCCAACGAGACGACCGAAACAACGCTCACCGACCTCCTCGCCGACACCCACGTCAAGAGCCCCACCCACAACACCCAGGCGACCACACCAAGAACATCCCGCCCTACCAACCCCCCCGCACATCGTCCTCGTCATAGGTGGCATCGACGTCCAGATCGACGACCCCGTCCACCCGGCGCCCGACCTCGACGATCGCAGCGACCTGCGAACGCCTGGCGAGCCTTCCCCCGACACGAACCACCCCCGCCTCAACCGTGATCGTCAGCACTCCCGGATCCAGGCCCAAACGCGCGACGGCCGCCGCCACATCCGCCAGAACGTCACAGGCCCGCCGGGAAAAGACCTTCAGCAGGTCGGCCTGATGCACAGTGCCGACAATCTTCCCACTGGCGACATCGACCACCGGCAGCTGCTTGATCCGGTTGACGTGCATCAAACGGGCCGCCTCCCGCACCGCGGTCTGCCCGATGACCGTCAACGCAGGACTGGTCATGACATCCCGCGCGGTCATCCCAGCGGCCTTCTCACGCTCCCGGCATCGCCGGTGACCCGCGAGGACCGCCCCGCCACGCGAGACATCGACCTCCTTCAACAACAGGTCATCCTCCGACACCACCCCGACAGGACGCCCCTCACCGTCGACCACGGCGACCGCACCCACCTTGAAACGACGCATGGTCTCCACCAGCTCCGAGAACGCCGCCTCCGGACGAACCGCGATGGCCACCGCACCCATGACATCCTTCACCTGAAGCGTCATGGCCCACCTCCCCTCAGCCCCACCCCGGCCAACCCCGGTCAGCCTTTGAAGACCCGCGCGTCACCGGAGGCATCGCTGTCCGACGACATGGGCACGCCACGCAGCGGACTCTCCCAGCCCGCCGGAACGACCGCGACGGGACACAAGCCGTGCTGAAGAACCCACCTGCAGGTCGAGCCGAGCCTGCCGTGCTCACGTGCCCCGCCGACCACCACCAAGCTCGCCTCCCTGGACGCGTCCACCAGCAGGTCCTTCGCGGACGCGGCAGCGAAACACGCACGAACAGCCACACCGGGGTAGGCGACCCGCCACGGCCCCAGACGCTCGAGCATGCCGTCCTCCACCGCGTTCATCGCGACCCGCACCTCATGCGCCAACGGCTGCAAACGCCCGGCATGCACCGCCGTCAGCTTCAGCCGCCTGATACGAGCCTCACGGAAGGCAAACTCGATCACCCCGTCAGAGGTGTCGCCGCTCATCCCCAGAACCACCGCACCGCGCTCCCTCGGCACGGGAATCGGACCGGGTCCACGCACCACGATCACCGGACAACGCGCATGCGCCGCCACATACCCGGCGACCGACCCCAGAACAGTCCTGGCCAAGGCACCCATGCCACGAGAACCCACCACGATCAACAACGCACGCTCCGACAGCGCCACCAGCCGCTCAGCAGCCGCCCCCTCATACAGATCCGTGGCGACATCATCCAGAGTGCTGCACGCGCGAGCACAGTCGGCCCCGTGGTACAGCACATGCTCGGCCGCCTTACGCAGATGAAGTTTGGCCTCCTCACCGGCCTCCCCGTACGGCCACCGCCACGCGTGAGCCACCCTCAGCGGCAACCTCCCAAGCTCAGCCTCGTCCATCGCCCACTCCAGGGCCTGCATGGAGAAGTCAGAACCGTCATAACCAACGACGACCTCACGGACACCGGTCATCACCCTCACCTCCCCCTCCATGCTCGCCAGGACGGACCACGAAGAGCAGGGCGGAAAGTCCCAACAGCATGGGACCTTCCGCCCCCTCATCACAGCACCGACCTGCACAAACAGGGAACACACCATGATCTCCCACCAGCCGCCCCCGCCCACCCGCCCGCCCGGGCAACGAAACGACACCCGACGACACCCACGGGACCTTCGCCCCTACCCGGCAGACGGCAGCGCTACGAAAGATGAGAGAAACAGGGCCGCGGAAGACACGAGCGGATGACCTCATCCAGTCGCAAATCCACCCACCAACCCCACAACACCGGCCCCGGGCAACGAACCGAAGGGGATGACCATGACACAGCCCATCGTCGTCGGCGTCGACGGCTCGACATCCTCACTACAGGCCGTAACCTGGGCAACCCAGGAGGCCACACTGAGAAAGGCGCCACTGCACGTCGTACACGCCGCCCTCCGCTGGGCCTACGACGTCCCCCTCGTCCCCCAGCCCGCCCACTGGGGACCCACCGAGGAAGCCGCCTGCAAGGAACTCCTCCACCAAGCCGTCGAACAGGCCCACTCCGACGCCCCCACCCTGAAGATCACCACCGAGATCCTCGACGGAAGCGCCGCCGAGGCGCTCGCCACCGCAGCCGAGACCGCACAACTGATCGTCATCGGCCGCCGAGGCCTGGGCGGATTCACCGGGCTCCTCCTGGGCTCGGTCAGCCACGACCTGGCCACCCGATCCCCACACCCGGTAGTGATCGTCAATCAACTACCCACCACCCAGGACACCGAGATCGCCGTCGGCGTCACCGGACATACCGGCCAAGACCCCCTCCTGGAATTCGCCTTCAACGAGGCAGCCCTACGCCGGCGCCCGCTACGAGCGGTGCACGCCTGGACCCACCCCACCACCAGAGCACCCGGCGACATGCAACCACTCGTCTACGACGTCGAAGACGTCGGCAACGAAGAGGCCCGGCTGCTGGCCGAGTCGCTCGGCGGCTGGCGAGAGAGATTCCCCGATGTGACCCTCATCGAGCACGTCGTCCACGAACATCCGGCCAAAGCACTCATCGACGCCTCCGCGACCGCCGAACTGGTCATCGTGGGCACCCCCGGCCGGAAACTGTTCCTCACCTCGACCGTACGCGCCCTGCTCCACCACGCCCAGGCGCCCGTCGCCGTCCATCGCGCCTCGCACCCCCGCGGCAACTGAGCCTTCCGGCACAGCACCGCAGTGACATCGATTGCCGTGCCGCAGGAAAAGCGCGCCACGGCAGGGGTTTTCGTATTGCGCATGCCGGACAGCACGGGGCCGCTCCTGTTTCTTGGGGCAGTCTTTAGTCCTTTTTGTTCTATTTGTCCGTTTTTAACTGATCGGTCGCCTTTACGTTGTAGATTAATAATGTCCGATATTGCCGGGACATGTACTGCTCGGTGTTCAGCGTTCGTCCGAGCGGGGCCGGACGATGGCGACAGGGCAGTGCGCACGGTGCAGCACGCCGTGGCTGACCGAGCCCAGCACGGCCGAGCCGAACCCGCCCAGCCCCCGTGAGCCGACCACGACCAGGTCCGCCTGACGCGAGGCGTCGGACAGTACGCGGACCGGATGATCGCAGACGATCGACTCCTCCACCGTGACGTCCGGATACTTCTCCCGATAGGGCGCCAGCAGCCGCCGGGCGGTCTCGGCCTTGTCCGCGAAAACGCCTTCCAGCACCGGGCTGTAGCCCAGAGCGTATGGCGAGAGCATCGGCATCTGCCAGGCGCAGACCGCCCGCAGCCGCGATCCGCGCTGCCGGGCCCGGGCGAAGGCGTACTCCAGCGCGGCCTGCGAATGCTCCGACCCGTCGAACCCCGCGACGATCACGCCGCGCGCGGTCCGGACCGGCGCGCGGACGACGACAAGGGGGCCTGCCGCGTGACCCGCCAGACCGAGCCCGACCGACCCGAGCACCAGCCCGGCGAACCCGCCGATGCCCCTGCTGCCGATCACGAGCGCGTCGGCCCGCTCGGATTCACTCTTCAGCCGTTCGACCACCGCTCCCGTCGCCAGAGCAGTGGTGATCTTGATGTCGGACGTGCGGTCCCGGGCCCGTTGCGCGGCCGTGGCCAGCACGCGGTGACCGTACTCGGTCGAGTCCTTCTCCTCCCCGATCCCGGAGAGGAGGATGAGGGTGTTCCATGGCTCGCGCACATACACGATCCTCAACGCCGCACCGCTGCGCGTGGCGTCCTCGGCCGCCCATTCCACCGCCGCCGTCGCGGGTGCGGATCCGTCGGTACCGACGACGATCAGTCCGGTCATGGCCGCCTCCTCTCGAAGAGCCTTCGCGCCTTCACCTCCATCGCACACCCGCGGGAGAGATTCGGCACCGGCCGAACGTCACCCGCCGTAAGGACCAACGTCTCCCCGGAAACCATGCGGGCTCGGCGGGCTCGGCGACTCGCCGGAGGCGGGTCACGGACCACCACCCCGGCCGCCGTGACGGCACCGGTGATCCTTTTACCTCCGGAGGCCGGTCGCATGCCCGGTTCATCCGTCGAAGGGTTCGGGTCCATCGGCGCGGCGTTCAGGACCTTCGGCCGTGAGAACGGTCGTGGCCAGGTGATGTGCTGGCCGGATGAGCCGTTTTCGTCCGTGCCTCCCGCAGGGAAGCGCCTGTCCAAGGAGAGACCACACCGTGACGACTTCCCCGGCCATCGGCACGACAGACGAGTTCACCGGTACGGCGGGCGAGCACACCGTCACCGCGGTACCGGTGTTCGGCCCCGCGACGACCGCCGGCGAGGTCTGGAAGCGAATGTTCGGCGCGCGCTTCGACAGCGCCTCCGACATCGTGGTTCGCGACGACGACGGCCGCCTGCACGGGCTGGTGAGCATCGAGCGGCTGCTCGCCGCCGACCCCGGCGCCGCCCTGGCCGAACTGGCCGACCGTGATCCGCCCGTCGCGGCGCCCGGCACCGACCAGGAGGTCGCCGCCTGGCACGCCGTCCAGCACGGCGAGAGCGGCCTGGCGGTCGTCGACCCGTCCGGCCGGTTCACCGGTCTGGTCCCCCGCCGCCGGATGCTGCGCGTCCTGCTCCAGGAACACGACGAGGACATGGCCCGGCTCGGCGGCTACCTGAAAGGGTCGGCCACCGCCCGGACCGCGGCCGAGGAGTCCATCGGCAGGCGATTCGCCCATCGCATGCCCTGGCTGCTGCTGGGCCTGGCCGGGGCGATGGCCTCGGCGGGCATCGTGAGCTCCTTCGAAGAACACCTGGCCGCCAATGTCGCCCTGGCCTTCTTCCTGCCCGGCGTGGTCTACATGGCCGACGCGGTGGGCACCCAGACCGAGGCGATCGTGGTGCGCGGCCTGTCGGTGGGCGTTTCCATCCGCCGCCTCGCCCGCGGGGAGAGCGTCACCGGCCTCATCATCGGCGCCGTCATGGCGCTGGCCTTCCTGCCCTTCGCGCTGCTGTACGGCGATGTCCAGGTGGCGCTGACCGCGGCCATCGCCCTGTTCGCCGCCTGCTCGGTGGCCTCGGCGCTGGCCATGGCCCTGCCGTGGTCACTGAACCGTCTCGGCCGCGACCCCGCCTTCGGCTCCGGACCGCTGGCCACGGTGATCCAGGACCTGGTCTCCATCACCGTCTACATGTACACCGCCATGCTGCTCGTCAGCTGACGCCCCGTCGGCGAGGGTGTCCCGGTCCGAGGGCCGGTCCCCGCGGGTGCCCGGCAGGCGCGGCGCGGGCGCGCGGGTGTCCTGGCGCACGGCCGCGCGGACCGGTCGGGCGACCTGTGGGTCCGCGCGGATTCCTCCGGCGCCCGGACGGCACACCCCTCTCGCGGGCATGGCGCCGGGCCGGCTCCTACGTGGTGGGGTCCCCGTAGTACTCGCCGAAAATCGGGCGGATACGGCCGGAGGGCGGACCTGCCGCAGCAATCAGTGACCTCGTTCCCGGCCGAGGAAGCACGACAGGAGTCGTCTGAAGTCGTGCGGGTGCTCGAGCGCCGGCACGTGCCCGCATCGGCCGAGCACGTGCAGACGGACATCGGCCAGGTGTTCGAGCAGGGGCAGGGCTGCCGTCCCGAGCGGGGTGACTCGGTCCTCGGCGCCGTGGACGAGCAGTACGGGCGCGCGGACCCCTGCCAGCGTTTGCGCCGAGAGGGTGAGCTCGTCGGCCCAACGTGCCCTAGGCGGAGGGAACAACGACGCGAATGCGGCCGCCCCCGCTCGCATCGCAGCCGCGCGGGCAGCGACGGCCGACTCGGTCACGAGCGCCTGGTCGAGGACGAGGCGGCTCAACATGTCTCGTGCCCCGAGCGGGCCGGCGGGGGCGGCCCAGATCGCGTCGAGCTCGGCGGACAGCGGCGCCCCGGGGGCGCCCATCGTCGAGACCGCCACGACACGGGTGACCTGCTGGGGACGCGCGGCCGCCAACGCCAGCGCCACGGCACCGCCCATGGAGTGGCCCACCACGGCGTAGTGCTCGACACCGAGAGCGTCCATCAGGCCCGCGGCCTGTTCCGTCCACAGCCGGAGCCCGCCCCTGGAGCCCGCCGGGATCGGTGTACGGCCGAACCCCGCCTGGTCAGGAGCCACCAGGTGCCAGGACGTGCCCAGCGCCTGTGCCGTCGTCGCCCAGGCTCCGGATCCGGTCGTACCCGGTCCGGAGCCGTGCAGCATCAGCACCGCGGGCCCGGTGCCGCTCTCCAGGACGTGGACGGGGGAGCCGTCGACGGTGACGGTCCGCAGTGCCGTCACCGAGACAGGTCCGGTGTGCTCATGCCGATGCGGAGTTGACGGACTTCGAGAAGAGCTCCATCATCGCCCTGCCGAATTGCGGCATGTCGGGCCACCCCCGGCAGGAGACGAGGTTGCCGTCCACGACGTCGGGAGCGTCGATGACCGTCGCGCCCGCGTTCTCCATGTCACCGGTGATGGGGGGGAAGCACGCCGTCTTTCGGCCCTTCAGCAGCCCGTACACGGCCGGCACCTGCGCGCCGTGGCACACCAGCGCGATCGGGAGGTCGCGCGCGAAGAAGTGCTCGGTGATGCGCCTGACGTCGGGGTCGACCCGGATCCACTCGGGGGCACGTCCCCCAGGGATGATGAGGGCGTCATAGCGCTCGACGTCGACCTCGGCCCAGGGCACGTCGACAGGCAACTTTCGGCCGTTCTTCTCCACGTAGGCGTCGGAGTTGGGGTCGAACTCGTGGATGACCAGCTGAACGTCACGCATCGTCCGTGACGAGACGTCAACGTCCCAGCCGCCCTCCTGCACGCGATAGTAGGGATACATGGTGTCGAGCTCCTCGGCGGCGTCGCCGGTCAGGAGCAGTGCTCTGGGCACCTGCTTCTCCTCGCATCTGGGGCGGGTGAAGTGGATCCAATCCGATCCAATCCGATCCGATTGGGTTAGCATTCCTCGGCCCAGCCCGCCCGTCAAGCCTCCATCGCCATTCCGTCCGCGCCCTTGGCCTCGTCGAACAATCGCCGGAACCGCTCGCCGGACAGCAGGATGTGCCGACGCATGGCGTAGGCGGCGGCGTCGGGGTCACGCGCGGCGATCGCGGCCAGAACTTCCTCGTGCTCGGCCATGGCCAGGTGAGTGACCTGGGTGTCGTGGAGAAGCCGGAACAGGTGCACGTGCGTGTGCAGGCGGGCGAGCGCTTCGCGGATGACCTGGTTCTCCGCGCTCAGGGCGACGAGATCGTGAAAAGCGGCGTCGCGTAGCCCGAAGGCGCCATAGGCCATGGGCCCGTCGCCCCCCTCCAGCTCCGCCATCTCCTCCAGCATCCGTCGCAGACCGGCCACCTGCTTCGAGGATGCGCGTTCGGCGGATCTGCGCGCCGCCGCCGGCTCGAGGAGCAGGCGGATCTCAAGCATGTCCTCGAATCGGTCACGGGTGATCTGGGGGGGAATGCGATAGCCGGCATGGGGCACACGCACGACCAGGCCCTCGGCCTCCATGCGGTTCAGAGCGTCTCGGATCGGCGTCTGCGAGACCCCCAGCTCTCGCGCCAGGACGTCGATCGTGACGCGGGAGCCAGGCTCGATCCGTAGCGACATCAGCTGTCCGAGCAGCGTGTCGTACACCTCGTCGGCAAGCCGGCCGCGAGATCTTCCCGGCGGCGTTCCGCCCGTCATGGCCCCACGGCGCCGCGCGATCACCGCTTCGTCGTCCATCGTGACGTGAGGTCCTTTCTTGCGTCTTCGGGAACCTATTGACATCGGTCGCAACGCTGCGGGATGTTGAGGCTCCCACCCGGATCGTATAGGAAAGGTGACGGATGCCAGCCATCCTTCACCCATCGGGGAACCGCCCGCCATCGCTCCGCTTCGATCAGTTGGAGCTCTCATGAGCATGCTCGACGTCCTACTCGGTTCGCCACCGGGCCGCACAGGGACCGAAGGACCTCTCGACTGCCTGAAGCCCCATTACCTCGCGGCGTACTCGTGACGCCGGTCCGCGGGTCAGCCCCTGCGACAGCAGGCAACATGCCTGAACCCAGCAACCGCTCGGCGAAGCACGCAGCGAGGCTCCAGAAGTCCACCCCCCAGAAAGCAGGCAAGAAGATGCGGTACCCCAAGCGAGTAGGACGACTGTCCGTTCCCGGTCGAAAGGTGCGGCTGGCGACGGCGGCCATGTTAGCGGCCACGACCGTGGCGGCTTGCGGCGGCGGCCAGGACGAGGCGAGCGCCCCCAAGGCGCCGGCGGACATCCCGGAGCTCACCAAGGACCCGCTGACCCTCAGCTTCATCTGGTTCGAGTGGCCCCCCGCCAAAGCTCTGGAGGACTTCGCGAACGCGGAGTACACCAAGGAGCGGTCGAACGTGACCATCAAGGTCAACACCGTGCCGAACGCGAACTGGCACGACGCGATGTTCACCCAGTTCGCGGCACGCAAGACCGACTTCGACATCCCGATCCTGGACTCACAGCACATCGGCGAGGCCGTGACGAACGGCAACATCCTCGACATCACCGACTTCGTCAAGAAGAACATCGACGTCAGCGCCTACAACCCGTACCTCCTGGCGGCCTACGGCCAGTACCCCCAGGCGGAGACCGGGCAGCGCGACGAGAACGCCAGCCTGTACGGACTGCCGCTGCTCGGCGACACCTGGACGATGATCTACCGCAAGGACCTGATCGGCGACAAGCCGCCGCAGACCTGGGACGAGATGATCGCAGCCGCCGAGAAGTGCCAGGCGGACAACCCCGGCGTCAGCGGGCTGGCCTTCCACCAGGCCAACGGCTCCGACGCCGCGGCCGTGACCTACAACACGGTCAACGGCGTCTACGGCGGCAAACTCTGGGACTCCAAGACGCGCAAGATCGAGGGCGTCATCAACGACGCCGCGGGCCAGGAGGCGATGGACGTCCTGGTCAACAAGATGAAGCCGCTGACCGCCGCGGGCTCCGGCAACTGGTTCATCGACGAGGTGAACGCGGCGGTCGCCCAGGGCAAGGCGTGCATCGCGTTCAACTGGATCGCCGCGAGCGGCGGCCTGCTCGACCCGAAGGAGTCGACGCTCGGCACCACGCGGGAGGAGATCCTCGAGAAGCTGGGCTTTGCCACCCTGCCGAAGCAGAAGACGGACCTGGTGCCGCTCGGCGGCATGGGAATGCACGTGTCGGCCTACTCCTCCGCGGAGAAGCAGGCGGAGGCCCTGAACTTCATGAAGTGGTTCGAGCAGGCTGACATCCAGAAGAAGTGGGCGGCCGCCGGTGGTGTGCCCTCGCGTACGGACGCCCTGGCGTCGCCCGAGTTCCTCAATGCCGGGCCGTTCAACCAGGTGTACGCCGACTCGGTTACCCGGATGCGGGACATGTGGAACGTGCCCGAGTACGCGCGCCTCATCGACATCGAGAACACCAACGTGAACGCGGCTCTCAACGGCGCGAAGAACCCGAAGGAGGCGCTCGACGACATCGCCAAGGAACAGCAGGGCGTGCTCGACTCCGCCGGCCGCAAGGGCGGCGGCGGACTGTGAGTGACCCCGTCTCTCTGACGACGGACCACCCGGTGCAGGAGGCGTCCGCGACGCCTCCTGCACCGGGGCGGTCCCGCCACCTGAGCGACCGCTGGCTCACGGTGGCCTTCATCTCCCCCGCGTTGCTGCTGTTGCTCGCGATGTCGGTGTTCCCGCTGCTGTGGGCGTTGTACCTGTCGTTCACCGACTACTCGGCCACCCGCGGGGGGCCCGCCACTTTCGTCTGGTTCGAGAACTTCACCGCCATCCTGACGTCGGCGCAGGTCCACCTGAGGGCCTTCACGACGTTGATCTACGTGGTCGGCGCGGTCACCCTGCAGACCGTGCTCGGTTTCTCCATCGCCTACCTGATCTCACGGCGCACGCACGGGCGAGGACTGCTGACCACGCTGTTCCTGGTTCCGATGATGCTGTCGCCGGTCGTGGTCGGGCTGTTCTGGCGATTCATGCTCGACGCGCAGTTCGGCGTGATCAACAGCATGCTCGGCTCGCTCGGCCTGGGGCAGGTGGAGTGGCTCACCCGGCAGAACACGGCGTTGATCTCCCTGATCGTGGTCGACACCTGGCAGTGGACGCCGTTCATCATGCTCATCGCACTCGCGGGCCTTACCGCGGTCCCCAAGTACCTGTACGAGGCCGCCTCGATCGACCGGGCGTCCGAGTGGTTCCGGTTCCGCACCATCACTCTTCCGCTGGTGTGGCCGCTGCTCCTCATCGCCGTGCTGTTCAGGGCCATCGAGGCCTTCCGGCTGTTCGACCTCGTCTACATCCTCACCAGCGGAGGTCCGGGGGTCTCCACCGAGACGTTGTCGTTCCACGTCTACAAGGTCGCGTTCCTGGGCTTCAACACCGGAACCGCCTCGGCGTACGGGATCCTCATGGTCCTCGTCGTCATCGTCCTCGCGCAGCTCTACATGCGCTACCTGAACAAGCTCAAGGAGGACTGATGGCCGTCTCCGTCGACGAGGCCGTGTCCCCAGGTCCTGTCCGGGATCACCGGCCCCCAGGGCGCCGCTTCGGCGGCCGGGGACGCGCCGTGCTGGAGGTCGCGCTGCTGGCCGTGCTGGCCGCCGTGATGCTCTTCCCGGTGCTGTGGATGATCGAGACGTCCATCAAGGAGAACCGGGACGTCTACGCCATCCCGGCCAAGTTCTTCGACTTCACGGTCACATTGGACCATTTCAAGGACGTGTTCGTCGCCTCCGGTGGCGGTCCCTCGACCTTGTCCGGCGCGTTCCTCAACTCCGTCGTGGTCGCCGGGGTCTCCACGGCGCTGGCCACCGTGCTGGGGGTCCCGGCGGCCTGGGCCTACTCACGCTTCGCCGTGAAGGCCAAGAAGGACCAGCTGTTCTTCATCCTGTCCACCCGGTTCATGCCGCCCGTGGTGGTCGTGATCCCGATCTTCCTCATGTACCGCCAGGTCGGACTCTTCGACACCAAGCTCGGCCTGATCCTCATCTACACCGCGTTCAACGTCCCGTTCACGATCTGGATGATGAAGGGGTTCGTCGACGAGGTGCCCGCGGAGTACGAGGACGCCGCCATGCTCGACGGCTACACCCGCCTGCAGGCGTTCTGGAAATTCACCCTTCCCCTGCTCCTGCCCGGCATCGCCGCGACGGCGGTCTTCGCCCTCATCTTCTCGTGGAACGAGTTCGTGTTCGCCATCTTCCTCACCTCCAGCGACGCCGTGCGGACGGCTCCACCCGCCATCGCCGGCCTCATCGGCGGAACCACTGTGGACTGGGGTCTCGTGGCCGCCGCCTCCATAGTGTTCGCCCTACCGGTGCTCGTCTTCGCCTACCTGGTGCGCAAGCACCTCGTCGCCGGTGTGACGCTCGGGGCGGTGCGACGCTGATGGCGGGCATCGAGGTGACCGCGCTGCACAAGCGCTACCCGGACGGGACGGTCGCGGTCGAGCACGTGGACCTGTCCATCGCCGACGGCGAGCTGTTCGTGATGCTCGGCCCTTCGGGCTGCGGCAAGACGACCACGCTGCGGGCCGTCGCCGGCCTGGAGAGGCAGACGACGGGCGACATCCGCATCGGCGACACGCTGGTCAACGACCTGCCGCCCGCCGAGCGCGACATCGCCATGGTGTTCCAGTTCTACGCTCTCTATCCCCATCTGAGAACCCGCGACAACCTGGCGTTTCCCCTGCGGGCCGAAGGACTGCCCAAGCAGGAGGTGCAGGAGCGGGTCGACGAGGCCGCCCGGCTGATGCGGCTCGGTCCGCTCCTGGACCGGCGACCGCACCGGCTGTCCGGCGGGGAGCAGCAGCGCGTCGCGCTCGCTCGCGCCCTGGTGCGACGACCGCGCGCGTTCCTCATGGACGAACCCCTCACCAACCTGGACGCGGAGCTGAGGGCGGACATGCGCACGGAGATCAAGCACCTGCAGGGGGAGCTGGGGACGACGATGGTCTACGTCACCCACGACCAGGTCGAGGCGATGTCGCTCGGTCACAGGATCGCCATCCTCAACAAGGGCCGCGTCGAGCAGATCGGCACGCCGCTGGAGGTCTACGACCGTCCGGCGAGTCTCTTCTGCGCCGCGTTCATCGGCTCCCCGCCGATGAACCTGATCGAGGTGGAGCTGGCCGACGGGCAACTGCGCAGTAAGAGCGGACTGGCCCTCACGCCACCGCCAGGCCTGCCGCGCGACCGTTCCCTGGTCGCAGGCGTCCGGCCGGAGGCGCTGGAAGTCACGGAACCAGGGGCGGAACGTTCGGTCCCGGCCCGCGTGGTCTCGGCGGAGTGGCTGGGCGACGAGATCATCTACGTGGTCGACCACGGCGACCGGCGCGACGTACGAGTTCGGATGCCACTGACTGTCCGTTTCGCTGCCGACGCGCCGGTCGGGCTGCGGCACACCGGCGGGCCCCCGCCCGTCTACGACGCGAGCACGGAAGAGCTGGTGGCCTGATGGGAACCGTGGCAGTGCACGGGCTGTCCAAGTCCTTCGGTAAAGTCCAGGCCCTCGACGGGGTGACGCTGGACGTGCCGGACGGCTCGTTCTTCGTCGTGCTCGGGCCCTCCGGGGCAGGCAAGACGACGACGCTGCGAGCGATCGCCGGCCTTGAGAAGCTCGACGCCGGGTCGGTGCACCTGGACGGGAGGGACGCGACCGGCGACACCCCGGCCGCACGCGACCTAGCCATGGTCTTCCAGAGCTACGCCCTCTACCCGCGACTCACGGCGTACGAGAACATCGCCTCGCCGCTGCGGGCACGCCGCTGGTCTTCCAGCGAGATCGCCGCCGCCGTCGAGAAGATGTCGAACCTGCTGCACATCGAACGCCTGCTGCAGCGTCGTCCCGCGCAGATGTCGGGCGGTGAGATGCAGCGTGTCGCCCTGGCCCGGGCGCTGGTCCGTCGCCCGCGCGCGTTTCTCATGGACGAGCCGCTGACGAACCTCGACCTCAAGCTCCGCGTCGAGATGCGCACCGAGCTCACCCGCATCCACCGGAGCCTCGGGGGAACCTTCGTCTATGTGACCAACGACCAGGTCGAGGCCCTGTCCATGGCCGACCAGGTCGCGGTCCTCAAGGAGGGGAAGGTGCAACAGGTCGGAACGCCGGCCGAGGTGTACGAGCGGCCGGCCAACCAGTGGGTCGCGGGATTCGTCGGGAGCCCGGCGATCAGCCTGCTCGCCT
This sequence comes from Streptosporangium sp. H16, assembly GCF_051918855.1. Classification (NCBI taxonomy): domain Bacteria; kingdom Bacillati; phylum Actinomycetota; class Actinomycetes; order Streptosporangiales; family Streptosporangiaceae; genus Streptosporangium; species Streptosporangium sp. H16. The sequence goes on along the minus strand of NZ_JBPXMD010000044.1, from coordinate 8,877 downwards.
GCCACGCCGAGGGAGATCGTCTGGTCGGGGCGGAAGGCTGGACGCTGCCGCGGCCCCGCTGGACCACCGCTGAGGACGGTCGTCCGCTGCTGCTGGGCCTGCGCGCGGAGGACCTGTCCGTCGAGCAGCGTGGGGACGCGTCGTTGTCGGGTGAGCTCTACGGCCTTGAGCCGCTCGGTGACCGAACGGTGGTCGACGTCCAAGTGGGGACGGTGATCCTCAAGGTCAAGGCACGACCCACCGTCACCGGTACGCCGGGCGAGCGGCTGCATGTCACGGTCGACCTGGACCGTGCGCACCTGTTCGACGCGGGCACCGGGCTGGCGCTGTCCGAGGCCGGGAGGTAACCGCGCAGGGCGGCGACGTCAACATGCGCCCGCACGTGGCAATCGAGCCTCGGCGGACCGTCACCGGTGAGCACGGCCCGACGACGCTGAAGCAGCCATGGCCCGAGAAGGCGATCGGTGGCGCGGGGCGTCGCCCTGCAGCCAGGGCCCCAGGGCTAACGGCCACGTTCGACCCGCTCGGCAACCTCGACCCCGACGAGGCCGTGTGACCCGTTCGTCAACGCGCGTGGCGCGATCGCTGAGGTCACGCCGGACATCACCAAGAACATCACAGGAGGCGACGCAATGAGTGACCCGATGAACGTCCTGGCCCCCGAGCACCGGCGGCTCCGGATTGGCGACGCCTGGCGCGACGCCGCCGGCGGAGCCACCTTTGTCGTCGAGGACCCGGCCACCGGCGAGACCATCGCCGAGGTGGCGGACGCCGACGTCGTTGACGGGCTCGCCGCTCTGGACGTGGCGAGCAAGGCAATGGCGGAGTGGGCGGCGACCCCGCCGCGAAAACGGTCAGAGTTGTTGACCGCGACGTACCGGGCACTGACCGAGCGATCCGAGGAGGTCGCCCGGCTGATAACTCTCGAGATGGGCAAGCCGCTCGCCGAGGCTCGGGGAGAGGTGGCCTACGGCGCCGAGTTCTTCCGTTGGTTCGCCGAGGAGGCGGTGCGCGTCGAGGGGCGCTACAACACCGCTCCCGCTGGTGGATATCGCATCCTCACCGTGCCGAAGCCGGTCGGACCGTGCGTCTTCGTGACGCCCTGGAACTTTCCGTTGGCCATGGGTGCCCGCAAGATCGCTCCTGCGCTGGCGGCGGGCTGCACGACGATCACCAAGCCGGCGGCCCAGACACCACTCACCATGCTGTTCCTGGCCCGCATCATGGAGGAGGTCGGCGTTCCCCCGGGCGTCGTCAACGTCGTGACGACCAAGCGTGCCGGCGAGGTGGTCTCAGCACTCCTGGCCGACCGTCGGACCCGCAAGCTTTCGTTCACCGGGTCGACCGAGGTCGGACGCGTGCTGCTACGACAGGCGGCGGACAACGTGCTGCGCACCTCCATGGAACTGGGCGGCAACGCGGCCTTGATCGTGTGTGCCGACGCGGACCTGGACGTCGCGCTCGACGGTGCCATGGTGGCCAAGATGCGCAACATCGGGGAGTCCTGCATCGCGGCCAACCGAATCTACGTCGAGGAGCCGGTGCGCGAGGAGTTCACGGCGCGCTTCGCCGAGCGGATGGGCGCGCTCTCGGTGGGCCATGGTCTCGACGACGGCGTGGACGTCGGGGCGTTGATCGACGAGGCCTCGGTCACCAAGATCGACGAGCTCGTCGCCGACGCGGTCGATCGCGGCGCCCGTGTCTTGGTGGGCGGCGAGCGTCCGAATGGGCCGGGCCACTTCTACCCGCCTACGGTCCTCGTCGACGTGCCCGAAGACGCGCGGATGCTGGAGGCGGAAATCTTCGGCCCGGTGGCGCCGATCATCTCGTTCACGTCCGACGACGAGGTGATGGCGAAGGCCAACGACACCGAGCACGGCCTGGTCGGATACGTCTTCACCCGTGACCTCCAGCGGGCGCTCCGGTTCACCGAGGGGCTGGAGACGGGGATGGTCGGCATCAACCGTGGTCTGATCTCGGACCCGTCAGCTCCGTTCGGAGGCGTGAAGCAGTCCGGGATCGGCAAGGAGGGGTCGCACGAGGGCATCCTTGAGTACCTCGACGTCACCTACGCGGCGATCGACCTACCGTGACCGGCCCGCTGCTCCGGGTGCCCGCCGAGGATCACCGCGCCCTGTGCACACATGACCTGACCGGCCTCCACCCGTGGGGCGGGACCCGGGCCATGGCCGGCACGAATCCGCCGGCACCCGGGGACGCCGTCGGCTCCTCCGGGGTGCGCCTGCGCCACCCGGCAGCCAACCTCGCCGACGCCGTCCCGGTCTCGCAGGTGACCTGGACGCCCGCCCAGCAAATCACCGCCGACGTTCCAGAGAGGCACTGACATGCTTGAGACCGTCCGCGGACCACGCCAGCTGATAGTGGGCGAAGGGGTCGCGCAGAACATCCCACGAGTGGTGGCCGAGTGTGGCTCGCGAGTCCTCATCGTGACCGACCGGGTTCTTCTGGGGCAGCCGGGCGTGGCCGAGATCGTGGCCGCCGTGCGGGAGAAGGCCGAAGTCGTCGGGGTGTTCGCCGACGCGACTCCCGACGTGCCACTCGCCGATGTCGCCCTGGCCGTCTCGGTCGCCGCAGAGGTGGACGCCGACGTGATCCTCGCCATCGGGGGTGGCACGGTGATCGACCTCGCCAAAATCGTCGGCGTCATCCGGCGCCACGGTGGGACGCCGCGCGACTTCTACGGCGAGTCGAAGGTGCCGGGGCCGACGATTCCTCTCGTCGCGGTCCCGACGACGTCAGGCACCGGCTCCGAGCTCACGCCCGTCTCGGTGTTGACCGACCCGGACCGCGAGCTGAAGGTGGGGGTCTCCAGCGTCCACATCGTGCCCGACTTCGCCATCGTCGACCCCGAGCTCACCTACACCTGCCCTGCGACCGTCACCGCCCACTCCGGCATCGACGCGTTCTGTCACGCGGTGGAGAGCTACACCGCGCGACCCCGGGCCCACGGACCGCGCGACCCGGTGGAGCAGGTCTTCCTCGGCCGCAACCCGATCACCGATCACTACGCGCTCCTGGCCGCGGAGCGGATCGCCCGCAGCTTGCCCCGTGTCGTCAGGGACGGAGGCGACAAGGACGCGCGCGCGGACATGTCCTATGGGTCCATGCTGGCCGGGCTCGCATTTTCCCACGCGGGCAACGCGGCTCCGCACGCCCTCCAGTACCCCATCGGCGCAGCCACCCACACGCCGCACGGCCTGGGCGTCGGGCTGCTGCTGCCCTACGCGCTGGACGCGGCCAGGGATGCCATCGGCGACCGGCTGGCCATCCTCGCCGGGGTGTGCGGGCTCGACGTGACCGACGCCTCGGATGCCGAGGCCGCAGATGCGTTCCTCACCTGGCTCGACGGGCTCCTTGCCGACATCGGCATCCCTGCCACCTTGGCGGACATCGGCGTGGCACGCGCCGACCTCCCGCGCTTCGCGGAGATGGCCGGTGGCGTCACCCGCTTGATCCAGAACCATCCAGGCCCGACCGACACCGCCAGCCTGACCGCGATCCTCGAAGCGGCCTGGATCGGGGACCGGACCCGACACGTCCTGACTCCGGAGCAGAGATAGTGACGGGCGCAAACACCCCCGTCGCCACGAACGACCTCCAGCCAGGCCCCACAGACCACCAGCAAAGAAGCCGTTCAGCCATATCCGCCCGATTTACGGCGAGTACTACGGCGACCCCGTGATCCGGTGAGCGCCGGCCTGTCGTGCCGAGGCCAGCGCCATCCCCCACTGGCGGGCTCGCCCGGTCTCCCCCTCCAGGAGCGGACCGGGGGTACCGGAGACGTAGAAGCTCCGTGAGCCGGTCAGGATCGCGAAGCCGTGCCCGCGCAGGTTTTTCTCGAAGCCCCGCCGGGCCGATCCCGGAATCCAGGGGTTCTTGATCCGCGTGTCGAACGCCGCGGCCGACAGGGCCCGGGAGTGGTCGCCGAGGTCGGCGAGCCATTCGCGCAGCCCTTGCCCCTTGGACACCAGCTCGGTGGCGGCCTGCTCGGCCTGCTCGGCGGCCGACTGCCTGGTGCTGGGCCTGCTCATGCCGAGAGCGTGGGTGGGCCCGCCGACGACGAGGAGGTCCACGTCGTCGGGAACGGACACCGGGGCGTCGCCGACCTCGACCAGGTCCACCTCCATCTGGGTGGCCAGACCGTCGGCGACGGCCTCGGCGATCGCCTGGGTGTTGCCGAACATCGATTCGAAGACCACGAGCGCACGCATCGGGATCGTCCCCTTCTCCATTGACGCTCCGCGGAAGGTGGGAATCGGGGGCGATCCCCACCTTCCGCCGGTTGCCTTCAGGATTTCGCCCATCGGTTCGCGGGTGAAGGGGCGGACGGCTTCCGCGGCGAGGACGAAAGACCCTGCGTGGAGGCCTGCGGCGAGGACGTCGACGCGCCGTGAGACCCGGGCCCGGTGGCCTCCCGCACGGCCGTGACCGACGACTGTGCCGTCCAGGACCTTCGGCTCTGCCCCGCCCGGCCACCCCGCGGAAGACTCGGAGGTGAAAGCGAAGGGAAGGCAAGACCATGAACATGCGCGCCGCCGTCGTCACCGCGTTCGACAGGCCCCTGGAGATTCGAGAGATTCCCGTCCCCGAGCCCGCGGCCCACCAGGTCCTGGTCCGCATCGAGGCCAGCGGCCTGTGCCACACCGACATCCACGCCGCCCGCGGCGACTGGCCGGTCAAACCGGCGCCGCCCTTCACACCGGGGCACGAGGGCGTCGGCGTCATCGAGAAGACCGGCTCTGCCGTGACCGGCCGGACCGTCGGCGAGCGCGTGGCCATCCCGTGGCTGGGTTACGCCTGCGGAACCTGCGAGTACTGCGTCAGCGGCCGCGAGACCCTGTGCGAGTCCCAGCAGAACACCGGTTACACCGTCGACGGCGGCCACGCCGAGTACGCCGTCGCCCACGCCGCCTACGTCGTACCGGTCCCCGACGGCGTCTCCCCCGCCGAGGCCGCCCCGCTGACCTGCGCGGGCGTGACCACCTACAAGGCCGTCAAGGTCTCGGGCCTGCGCCCGGCCGAGCGCGCCGCGATCTTCGGCATCGGCGGCCTGGGCCATCTGGCCCAGCAGTACGCGCAGATCTTCGGAGCCGAGACCGTCGCCGTCGACATCACCGACGACAAGCTCCGCCTGGCCCGGCGGCTCGGCGCCACCCACACCGTCAACGCCGCCACCACCGACCCGGTCGCCGCGATCAAGGCACTGGGCGGGGCCGACGTGGCGATCGTACTGGCCGCCAGCCCTCGCGTTCTGGAGCAGGCCCATGCCTCGCTGCGGCGCGGTGGCCGCCTGGTGCTGGTCTCCCTGCCCAGGGACAACACGATGAGCCTGCCGATCTTCGAGACCGTCCTGAAGGGCATCAGCGTGATCGGCTCCATCGTCGGCACCCGCGCAGACCTGGCGGAGGTCTTCCGGCTGCACGCCGCCGGCCGGACCAAAGTGATCTACGAGACCCGCAAGCTCGACGAGATCAATGCCTCCTTCGACGAGGTCCTCGGCAGCGGTGTCCTGGCCCGCCTGGTCTTCGAGATGTGACCGCCCTGGGCCGAGGGCGGGGGCCCTCGCCTTGCTATCGGGGTTGGGGCCGTAGTCCGTCGAGGATGATCTGGGCGATGTGCGCGGAGCGTTCGCGGCTGGTGTCCGCGTCGGCGTGCCGGATCGCGGCGAAGGCGCCGGCGACGATCGCCATCACCTCGTCGACTGTCACGTCGTGGCGTACGACCCCGGCGCGATGGGCGCGATCGAGCAAGCGTGCGACCTGGTGCGTGAGGTCGGCGGCGGCGTCAGGAGCGGCGTTGCGAAGGTCGAACTCGGCGGCCGTGAGCGCGCTCTTCACCGCCGCGTTCTCGGCGCCCGAGGCCATCATCCGGGACAGCAGCGTGAACAGGGCGGCTGGATCGTCGGTGCCCGTGAGCGTTTCCCCCTCGATGACCAGCTGCCTGATCTGGTCGATCGCGACGGCGAGGTAGAGCGCTTCCTTGGTGGGGAAGTGCCGGTGGACGGTGCCTGGACCGACACCCGCGCGGCGGGCGATCTCGTCGAGCGAGATGCCGAGGCCTCGCGAGGCGAACAACTGCTGCGCGGTCCGCAGCACCCGCTCACGATTGCGGCGCGCGTCGGCCCGCAGCCCCCGGTCGTTCCCGGGAGCCGTCGGCGGCTCGGCTGGAGTTCCTTCAGGCGTTCGGCTGGACATCTCATCCCTAGCTTAACCGGGGCGTCGCCCCGTATGCTGCCTCACATAAGCGGGGCAAAGCCCCGCTTACAAATTCGTGTCATTTCACCATGAGCAGGACCCACCGAACACGAGGAGGCCCCTTCAATGACCACACGCGAGGAAGCCAGCGCCCTGGTGCTGCGGATGCAGGAATGCTTCAACACCCGGCGGTTCGACCAGGCCGCCGACCTGTTCACCCCCGACTTCCTCAACCACCCGCTTGGCGCCACCGGGTTCGAAGCGGGCAAGGACGCCTGGAACCAGGTCGTTGCCCGGTTCCCGGCCATGCGCGTTGTCGCCGACGACATCCTGATCGACGGCGACAAGGTCGCCGTCCGCTCATCCGTCGAAGGGATGGCGACCCCGGGCAGCGACGTCCGGCCCGTGCTCATCGAAATCTTCCGCATCGACAACGGCCGGCTCGCGGAGACCTGGGGCCTCACCGAAGGCCCGGACCCACGTCACTGAGGCCCCCGCGGTCTCGCCAGGTCCTCCGGCGGGTCAGCCCCACCGCGCCGACGCCACCGCGTCAGAATAGTCAGCGGTGACAAGACCAGCGCCGCAGGCCCCGGCCCGGGACCAGCCGGGCCGCCACGCCGGATTCGCCCGGCAACCGCACGGGCCCGTTCGGAGTCGTGATCACGTGGCAGGAAAAGGACTGGACGGTGTGATGCCCGGGCTTGTAACTTGCAGTCGACCGTGACACCGCCTGAGGAGGTGAGACCCATGAACGCTGTATCGATGTGGGTGCTCCCCCTTCCTGTCACGATCGGGCGATCGACGTAGGTGTCGCCGGGAGCGCCTCGCCAACAAGGCACTCCCGAAAGGCAACACCCATGCACTCTCCGCAGTTCACCGCCGAGCCGTCGTCGAACGGTACGGTCGAGCGCGACTTCACCGTGGGCGACGTCCCCGGACTCCGGTCGCCGGCCTCCGGCGCCGGCCGCGCGCCCCTCACGTTCGACGTGATCATTGCCGGGTGCGGGCCGACCGGTGCGATGCTGGCCGCCGAGCTGCGGCTGCACGACGTGCGGGTACTCGTTGTGGAGAAGGAAACCGAGCCCGTGTCGTTCGTCCGCATAGTCGGTCTGCACATCCGCAGTCTCGAGCTGATGGCGATGCGCGGCCTGCTGGATCGCGTCCTCCAGCACGGAAGACAGCGTCCGGCCGGCGGTTTCTTCGCCGCCATCCCCAAACCCGTGCCCGAAGGCCTGGATTCCGCGTACGCCTATCTGCTGGGTATCCCGCAGCCGGTCATCGTTCATCTGCTCGAAGAACATGCGATCGAACTGGGCGCGCAGGTCCTGCGCGATTGTGCGGTCGCCGGTTTCGAGCAGGACGACGAGGGCGTGACCGTCGAGCTGTCCGGCGGGGAACGGCTGCGTTCGCGCTACCTCGTCGGCTGTGACGGCGCGCGCAGTACGGTGCGCAAACTGCTCGGCGTCGGCTTCCCCGGCGAGCCCTCACAAACCGACACGCTCATGGGCGAGATGAAAGTGGGCGTACCGCAGGAGGAGGTCGCCGCCAAGGTGGCCGAGATCAGCAAGAACCATCAGCCGTTCTGGCTCCGGCCCTTCGGCGAAGGGGTCTACAGCGTCGTGGTCCCCGCCGCGGTAGTCAGCGACCGCGCGGAACCGCCCACCCTCGAGGATTTCAAACAGCGGTTGCGCACCATCGCCGGAACCGATTTCGGCGTGCACTCCCCGCGCTGGTTGTCCCGCTTCGGGGATGCCACCCGGCTGGCCGAACGTTATCGCGTCGGGCGGGTGCTGCTGGCCGGCGACGCGGCGCACATCCATCCACCCATCGGCGGACAGGGCCTCAACCTGGGCGTTCAGGACGCGTTCAACCTCGGCTGGAAACTGGCCGCGCAGATCCGCGGCTGGGCGCCGGAGACCCTGCTGGACACCTACCAGGCCGAACGTCATCCGGTCGCCGAGGACGTGCTGGACAACACCCGCGCCCAGGTGCAGCTGCTGTCCGCCGAACCGGGCCCGCAGGCCGTGCGCAGGCTGCTCACCGAACTGATGGACTTCGACGAGGTGAACCGCCATCTGATCGAGAAGATCACCGCGATCGGCATCCGCTACGACTTCGGCGAAGGCCCCGACCTGCTGGGCCGCCGCCTGCGCGACATCGACGTGCAACAGGGCCACCTCTACGGTCTGCTGCATCGCGGCCGCGGCCTGCTGCTGGACCGCACAGAACGCCTGACCGTCGGCGGCTGGTCCGACCGGGTCGACTACCTCGCGGATCCCACCGCGGTGCTGGATGTTCCGTGCGTCCTGCTACGCCCCGACGGCCACGTCGCCTGGATCGGCGACGATCAGCAGGACCTGGACGGCCACCTCTCCCGCTGGTTCGGCAAGCCCGCCGGCTGATTTCGCCTGAGCAACCGAAAAGGCCCGTGAGGATGACGGGCCGGACGGGAGCCGGCGCCGGGAAGTGACCCGCGTCCTGCTCGTGAGCGACCGCGAAGCGGTGCGGTGCCGGGCGAGACACCGGGAGATTCGGGTCCGGGACGTGGAAAGGCCCGCTCCCGTACCGGGGGCGGGCCTTGTGCTGTCTGTGGGTGGGGGTGGTTATCGGAGGATGGGGTAGCGGCGCACCAGGGGGGTGGTGGCCCACCAGGTGCCGATGC
>NZ_JBPXMD010000043.1:0-48563 GCF_051918855.1 Streptosporangium sp. H16 | reverse complement strand
GCCGTAGGACTTCTCCGCCTCCCGCTGGGACAAGGCGGCCTTGACGAGATTGAGCCCCCAGTTGAAGGCGAACCGGGACGCGCCGCAGTGGGAGGCGAGCAGGCGCGCCTGCTCGGGGGTGGGGTCCAGGGCATAGCGGTAGGCCTGGTGGACCCGCATCAACCCTCCCCCTCACGGTACGTCGCCGACCGTCAACGTAGCGTAGGAGTCATGATCAATGACTCCCCGATCGGCGAACAGACCGACGCCCGCCTCGGGAGCGCAGGAAGCCGCAGACGGAGCCGGTGGCCTTGCCAGCCGTGACGGTGGCGGTGGCGGTGGCGTCGAACTGGATCTCGTAGCCGCCCGCGACCGCCGAGGTGGGGCGGTGCAGGCGGGCACGTCGAGGAAGACGCCTCCACAGAAGAGACGCGGGCGACCCCACGGTGGTTGCGCCGTGCGAGGCGAGGGGATCGACGTCTGCGACCAGGATCAGCCGGCGGACCCCGGCCGGGCGATTCTGGAGGTGGCGGGCGGGCAGGCGCCCCGGCGCCTGGTCAACGAGCTCGCCGCGACGATCGCGGCGGGATCCTCACGGGTGGCCCTCGTCGTCGGGTCCGAGGCCATCTCGACGGTACGGCACCTGGCAGTGGCCGAGGACAGGCCCGATTTCGGGGAGACGGCCGAAGGTGATCTGGAGGACCGGGGCTACGGAGCGGTCACGGGTTCCGGAGAGTGGCCGCACAGGTGGTCGTGAAGCGGCCGCGCTAGGCTGGGTGGCGAGGGTCCCGCCGATGCCGGGGTCCTTGCGGCGGTGGGGCCCGCCGCACCCAACCGCGGCACCCGCTGCCGCCAACGGTCCCTACCCGTGACAGGTCGTGCCCGCCCAGCCGTGCCGGGCACCCACCACGTGTAGGGAGAGGCATGCGTACGAACCAGGCGAGGTTCACGGTGGCAACCGGGCCCATCGACCCCGACGTCGATCCCGACGCGGATCCACCCGCTCCGGCCGGTGCGCGCGAGCGCGGCGGGTCGCGTCGCTCACATCGCGTCGTCCTGGCGGTGATCGCCGCCGGTGGCGCGGTCGGTGCGGGGGCCCGCTACGGCGCCATCCTGCTGTGGCCGGCCGCGACCGGCTCCTTCCCGTGGGCCACGCTGGCGGTGAACGCGGCCGGTTGCCTGCTCATCGGTGTTCTCCTGGTCGTGCTCACCGAGGCGTGGGCCGCGCCGACCTGGGTACGCCCGTTCCTGGCCACCGGCGTGCTGGGGGGTTTCACCACCTTCTCCACCTACTGCCTGGACATCGAGCGCCTGGTCTCCGCCGGCCGGCCCGGTCCGGCGTTCGGTTACCTGGCGGCGACGGTCCTGGCGGCGCTGGCCGCGGTGATGGCCGGCGCGTGGACCACCCGCCGGCTCCTGGCGAGGACGACCAGGACGACCAGGACGGCGAGGACAGCGAGGACAGCGAGGACAGCGAGAACGAGGAGCGCGAGGAGGAGAGCGCGATGATTCCAGCCGGACGGGCGCTGCGGTTGACGATCTTCGTCGATGACACCGACACCTGGCACCACCGACCCCTGTACACCGAGATCGTGCACCGTGCCCACGCCGCCGGGCTGGCCGGGGCGTCGGTCTTCCACGGCCTCGAAGGCTTCGGCACCACCTCGATCGTGCACACCAGCCGGCTGCTGTCGATGGCCGACGAACTGCCGGTGGCCATCACGATCGTCGACACAGAGGAGCGGATCCGCGCCTTCCTGCCACAGCTGGACGACCTCCTCACCGAGGGGCTGGCCATCCTGGACGAGGTCGAGGTCGTTCGCCACCGGGGCGGGCGGCCGGTGTGAGCGGGTCGCAGAACTGGCTTGCGGTGCTGTTCGGCGGTGCCGTCGGGGCACCGCTGCGCTATCTGACCGACCGGGCCGTGCAGGCCCGCCACGACACGGTCTTCCCCTGGGGGACCTTCACCGTCAACGTGGCAGGCTCGCTGGTCCTGGGCGTCCTGACCGGGGCGGCACTGTCCGGCGCGGTGGGCACCGGCGTGCAGCTGCTGCTCGGCACCGGGTTCTGCGGGGCGCTGACCACGTACTCGACGTTCTCCTACGAGACGCTGCGGCTGGCCGAGAGCGGCGCGATCCTCTTCGCGGTGGCCAACGTCGTCGCCTCCGTCGTCGCCGGTCTGGGGGCGGTGTTCCTCGGTCTCGCCCTCGCTCAGACGATCTTCGCGTGACCTTCTTCCGCGGAGGTCCGGAAGCGAAGGTCCGGAAGACGCCCGGTCCCGGGGGGCGGGGACCATACGGCGCCACCTCGGGCTCGCGATGCCCGGGGTCACGCGGGTGGACGCCGTCAACCACCTCCTCGAAGATCCGTTTCGCGACCGCCGCGGGATTTCTCAGGTGGTCGAGAGCACCTGGTGGAGCCTGGCGGCGAACGCCTCGGGCTCGGAGCCGAAGCCCCCGTGGTCGCCGGGGAACGCCGTGGGCCGCGTGCCGAGCAGACCGGCCACGGCGACGGCGGCCCGGTACGGCGGCTCGCCCTCCGCCTTCTCGCCCACCGCGGCCACGACGCGCACCGAGGACGCCCTGAGCGCCGCGCCGTCGGGGGTGTACCGGGAGAACGGCGGCACCTCGTAGCCGATGAAGAACTCCGCGTTCCTCTCCAGCCGTCCCAGCATCTCCATCGTTTCCGGGTCCGGTGCCCCCTGCGGTGCCTGCGCGCCTCCCGGGATGCGTTCCGGCCCCTCGGCCGCCGGGTCACCCCCCGCCGGCGCGTCCTCCGCCCGCTCGCCGTCGCTCGCCACGAACGCGGCGGAGAGGGCCTGCATGGCGGCCCCGGCCCCCTCCTTGGCGAACGCCTCCTCCACGTCCCGGACGACGCCCCGCCAGCGGTCGCGGTCGGGCAGCAGCTCGAAGAGCGGCGGCTCGTGGGAGACCAGGACGCGCACCTGCTCGGGGTGGCGGGCGGCCAGCTCCAGGCCGATGATCGCCCCGGAGCTATTGCCGAAGACGTACGCGGGCTCGTCGGCGGTGACGCCCGCCTCCACCAGCACGCGGTGCGCGTCGTCGGCGTGCGTCTCGATGCTCTGCGGCTCCGGCGGCCCGTCCAGGGGGCTGCGCGAGTTGCCGCGCCGGTCGTAGGTCACCACCGTGTAGCGGTCGGCGAGCCGCCGGGCCAGCTCGGCGTAGCCGGCGGCGTCGTAGACCCCGCCGCAGATCAGCAGCAGGGTCGGCCCCGAGCCGCGGATCTCGTGGTGAAGGGTCGCGCCGGGCACCTTCAGGGTGCTCGTCTTCATGGGCCGCATGGTGGTGTCTCCTCGGTGCTTGCCGGTCTCGGTTCGGCCGGTCACCGAGGGGTCGGAGCCGCGGCCGCGCTCTCGACATTCTCGCGCGGGATTTCCCGGGAAACTTCCGCGCGGTCGCGAGTCGCCGTCCGGAAGCGCGCCGAAACGCCTGTGTCCTGGTCTCGTCGCGGCTGATGCGGGCCTTGGCGCCGGCCGTCCGCCTCACCCGGGCGTCTTCGACAACGATGTCCGGCCGCGTAACCCGCGAGGCCGCGGCGAACCTTCACGTTCTGGTTCGCCGCGGCCTCGCCCGTACCGGTGGAGTCCGGTCATCGCGGGTGCTCACCGCTTGGCAGCGGGCGGGCGTCCGCCGGTCCGGGATCAAAGCGGGATTTTCAGTGATCTTCCACTAGGGGATGGGGACGAAGGACTTGAACCGCCCGGCGGAGTAGCTGCGAAGGGTGTCCAGGACCGTGAAAGTCCCGGTGCAGTCCGCCGTACCGAAGAACTGGAACCTCGAGAACCCGGCGTCCCAGGCGGCGTGGAGGGTCGCGGTCGCAGGCACCGGGGTGCACCCGGCGGGCGGGGCCGGGTAGTGGGCGACCACGTTCCGCGCCGCGTCGAAGAAGTAAAGGCCCACCGGGTCGGACGAATTCGCCGAGGCGGCGGAAGCCGCAGACGCGCCGCCTCCAAGCACGAGAGTCGTAGCGGTGAGCAGGGCAGAACCGATCGCCGTTGTTTTGCGCACTGAACATCTCCATCACGTGGATCCGTTGACGCGAAGATCCTCCCCACATTTGGTTGATTTTTCAAGTGTTATTTTGACTCGTCGAGCAAAGGGGATGTCGTGCGAGGAGTCCGAACGTCCGGTCATGACCGTCGGTGAGAGCGTCCGCGCCGAACGGCATGCTCGGGCGGTCCTGGATCCGGGCCCGCCCCGGGCGCCGACGTCTCCTCCCGGACACTGCTCGCGGCGGTGGCCGACCTCGACCTTCCCGGCGACGCGGGGGCGGCCTACGTGGCGGGGGAGGCCAGGACCTGCCAGATGGTCCGCGACCACCTCGTGCGCGAACGCAACTGGCCGCGTACCTCGATCAAGGTCAAGCCGTTCTGGACACCGGGCAAGCGCGGGCTGCACTGACGCGCCGCACCGACGGTGGCCATCGGCCCGCCGGAGGCCGTCCCCGCCACGTCACCGTACGGAACCCGGCCCGGCCGTTCAGCCTTTCGTCCGCCGGACCTTGAGGACGTTGTCCCTGCGGGTGGTGGGCCGCCCGTCGGGGTCGTTCTGGATCCGGTCGTGTTCCTCGCAGAGCAGCACCTCCCACTCCCCTTCCGGGAGTTCCAGGCTTTCCAGGACCTCCTCCGGCGTGGGCAGGTGCACGTCGGGATGGGGATTGTGCTCCCAGGCGGGGAACCCCGCGTGCCCGACGACGAGGAGCGTCCCGCCGGGCGCGACCGCCGAGGCGGCGGCCCGCAGGATCTTCTCTCGCGGCATGTCACCGGGGGAGTGCAGGAAATGGGCGGAGACGAGATCGAAGACGCCGTCGGGGAAGGAGGCGCCCAGGTCGTGCCGTTGCCAGTCGACGAGGCCGGCGACGTCCGCCGCCTCGGCGTGCCGGGCGGCACGCTCCAGGGCGACGCCGGAGATGTCGGTGGCGGTGACGCGCCACCCCCGCTGTGCGAGCCAGATCGCGTCGGCTCCCTCGCCGCATCCCAGATCCAGGGCGCTGCCCGGCTCCACGCCGGTGAGCTCGCGGACCAGGATGACGTTGGGGTTCCCGCTCCAGATCCGGTCGCTCTCCCCGTAGCGGAGGTCCCAGAACTCCTCCTCCGGGATGGCGTCGCCCTTTGTGGGGGCGCCCTCCCGCGCGTGTTCGTGCGCGTGCCCGTGCCGGTCGGCGGCGCGGCGGGCGGCCACGGCCCGGCGGGTGTCCTCGGCGATCAGGTCGGCGTTGATCGCCGCGCCGGCGCGCACGCCCGCGGCGGCGGCGCCGATGACCTGCTCGGTCAGGGCTGCGACGTTTCCGGCCACCCACACCCCGGGCAGTGCCGTCGCCCCGGAAGGGTCGGCGGCGATGTGGCTGCCGACCACGTGCCCGCCCATCTCCTGGTCGGTCGTCTCAAGACCCAGGCCGGTGAGGAGGCCGGAGCGGGCGGTGAAGCGCGGGGTCACCACGAGGGCCTGGCGGGAGATCACCTGGCCGTCGGCCAGGCGTACGCCGGTGAGCCGGTCGTCCGTCGCCTCCAGCGCCGCCACCCGCCCCTCCACCACGGCGATGCCGCGGGCGGCGAGCCGCTCGTACTCCTCGGCGCCGAATTCGGGCGCGGTGTGCGGGAAGAAGGTGACGTCCTCGCTCCACTGCCGCCACAGCAGGGCCTGGTGGACCGCGAGCGGTCCGGTGGCCAGGACGCCGATCGCCTGGTCGCGTACCTCCCAGCCGTGGCAGTACGGGCAGTGCAGGACGTCGAGCCCCCATCGTTCCGCGAGCCCCGGCACCGGGGGCAGCTCGTCGGTCAGGCCGGTGGTCACCAGCAGCCGGTCCGCCACGACCGAGGAGCCGTCTTCGAGGACGACGCGGAAGTCCCCGCCCTCCAGCCGCTCGGCCGCCACGACGTCGCCCTTCACGACCTCGCCGCCGTAACCGGTCACCTCCGCGCGCCCCGTGGCCAGCAGCTCCGCGGGGGGCACGCCGTCGCGCGTCAGGTAGGAACGCACATGGGCCGCCGGGGCGTTGCGCGGCCGGCCCGCGTCGATCACCAGCACCGAGCGCCGTGCCCGTGCCAGGGTCAGCGCCCCGCTCAACCCGGCGGCGCCACCGCCGACGACCACCACCTCGTAGCGCCGTTCCCCGTTCGAGGGCGCGGCGGTCACCGTCTGTTCCGTTCGTTCGGTCATGTGTGATACCTCCGTTCACCGCAAATAGTCCGCCCTCATCCCGGAAGTTGACAAAATTCCTTGCCGGAACAGCAAATAGAGGCATGGCAGACGACACCTTCGCGAGCGTGCTGACCGCCGTGGGCCCGCGGCTGCGGGCGCTGCGCCGCACCCGTGGCACCACCCTCGCCCAGCTGAGCGAGACGACCGGGATCTCGCTCAGCACCCTCTCGCGCCTGGAGGGCGGGCAGCGCAAACCGACCCTGGAGCTCCTGCTGCCCCTGGCGAAGGCGTACGGCGTGCAGCTGGACGAGCTGGTCGGCGCGCCGGCGACCGGTGACCCCCGCGTGCACATGCGTTCCTTCACCCGGCACGGCATGACCTTCGTACCGCTCGCCCGCCATCTCGGCGGCCTGCGCTCCTACAAGCAGATAATCCCGGGCAGGCCGCACGGGAACGCGCCGCTGGAACAGCGGACGCACGAGGGCTACGGGTGGCTCTACACCCTGTCCGGCCGGCTGCGGCTGCTCCTGGGCGAGCACGACCTCGTCCTCGGCGCCGGCGAGGTGGCCGAGTTCGACACCCGCACCCCGCACGGGTGGGCCGCCGCAGGCCCTGAGCCGGTCGAGCTCCTCAGCCTGTTCGGGCTGCAGGGCGAGCGGATGCGCGTGCGGGCCGGCCCCGCCGGCAGGTGACCCGCGTACCGGTGGCGGTGGCCGTCACCGGTACGCGGGCGGCGGGGGCCTACGCGCCGAGGACCGGGAGCAGCTGCTCCTCCTCGTAGGTCAGGTGCCTTTCGAGCTCGTCGGTGAGCCGCTCGACCTCGGCGAGCACGAGCGGGGGATCCGCGCCCTCGGTGGAGAGGACCTCCCGCAACTCCTCGATGAGGACCGCGATCCTCTCGTGTTCCCGGCTCAGCCGCTCCAGGGTCGGGGCGAGTTCGGGGTGGCGTCCGGCGAGGAAGGGGAACATCGCGATGTCCTCGCCGGTGTGGTGGTTGTGCAGCCCCTGGCAGAGGGTGAGGCAGTTCACCCGCAGCTGGGCGCCCAGGCCGGCACCCGACTCGGTGACCTCCTTGCGGATCAGGGAGAGTTCCCGCCGGAACATGTCGTGAACCAGTTTGAGAGCCTCGCTCGCCGACGACGCCTTCGGCGGCCCGCTGTCGACACCTTGAAGGGCGACCACGGGGATGACGCGCACCGTCCTGGCCTGGTAGTCGGCCCACCCGGGGTCGGCCTCGGCCGCGCGGGCGAAGAGGCGGTCGCGTTCGGCGCCCTCCAGGACGACGGCTCGTGCCTCGTAGGTGAAGAGGCCGTCCTCGACCGTGACGAGAGGGTTGGCCACCAGGTTGTGGAACCAGGCGGGGTGGTTCGGCGCGCCACCGGCCGAGGCGATGACCAGGACCCGCTCGCCGCCGTCGGGAAGGTAGCCGAGCGGGGTCGTGTGCCGGGCGCCGGATCGCGCCCCGACGGTGGTCAGCAGGAGCAGCCGGGCTCCCTCGAAGGGGCCACCGACCTTCCCACCGTTGGCGCGGAACTCCTCGATGATCTGCTGGTTGAATTCATTGGGCATTCTCTGTTTTCTTCTCCGAAATCGATGGTCCCGCGGTTGTTCGCGGGCATGACGAAGGGCCGCCTGAGGGCAGGACGAAATCACCACGGGGCGACCGCGACCGTGGTGCGGGAAACGGGGAAGGACACGCCGGACGACCGGCCGGGTCGGCGACTTACCGCTGGGGCCGGTTCGTGAAAGGCGCGAAACACGCGGTGATCGGCGACGACCGGCACCGCGAGAGCATGCGGGCATCACACGGGACATGGAAGCCACGGGAACGTGGAGACCACACGCGGAAGTCACATGAAACGTGGAGACCACGGAAGGGAAATCCACGGAGAAACGTCGCGCTGAACGCGCGGAAGGAAGGAGAGGGTGGGCCTCTGGCCCGCCCGGGGCTCACGCCTCGGCCGGGTGCCCTACTCGCTGTTGGCCCAAGGCCGACCCGGCAGTCACGAGGTCAACCGTAGTGCCACCGACGCGCCAAGGCAACGCCGCGCCCGCGACACCGGGTGATCGACGTCCAACTATTCACTTGGTGTATATATCGGATGTATAGTCGCGATCATGTCTACCGGACACGTCATGCTCGGGCTGCTCGCCGAGCGGCCCAAGCATGGGTACGAGCTCAAACGCGAGCATGACCAGCGCCTGCCGGGTGCCAGGCCGCTCGCGTACGGACAGGTCTACGCGACGTTGCAGCGCCTGCAGCGGGACGGGTTCGCCGAGGTGGCGGAGACCGTGCGGGAGGGCGGCCCCGAGCGCACGGTGTACGCGATCACCGAGGAGGGCCTGGCCGAACTGGCCCGGTGGCTGGAACAGGTGGAGGCGCCCGCGCCGCACGTCTCCAGCGCGCTCGTCTCGCGCGTGGTGGTGGCGATCGTCGCCGGTGGCGCCGCCGACGGGTACCTGGTCAGGCAGCGCGCCGCCCATCTGGCGCGGATGCGCGAGCTCACCGCGGAGCGGGCCTCGGGGTCGCCCGCGCAGGTGCTCGCCGCCGACTACGCGCTCCAGCACCTCGACGCCGACCTGCGCTGGATCGAGACGGCCATGCGACGACTCGCGGATCTTAAGGAGGAGATCGATGCTTGAGGCACGCGCGTTGCGTAAGACCTTCGCCAGGACCGTGGCGCTGGACGGCGTGTCCGTGGAGATCGGCGACGGGGAGATCGTCGCGATCACCGGTCCGAGCGGCTCGGGCAAGTCGACGCTTTTGCACTGCCTGGCTGGGATCATCCGTCCCGAGTCGGGGGAGGTCCACTTCGAGGGGCGGCGCGTCGACACGCTCGACGACGCCGACCGCACGAGGCTGCGCAGGCAGAGCTTCGGCGTCGTCTTCCAGTCGGGCAGGCTGGTTCCCGAGCTGACCGCCGAGGAGAACGTGGCGCTGCCGCTGCTGTTCAACCGGCACGGGCGCCAGGAGTCGCTGCTGGCCGCCCGGTCCCGGCTGGAGAGGCTGGACGTGGCCGACTGCGCGGCCCGGCGGCCCGGCGAGCTGTCCGGCGGCCAGCTGCAGCGGGTCGCCGTGGCCCGCGCTCTGGTCACCGGTCCGCGGGTGGTCTTCGCCGACGAGCCGACGGGCGCGCTCGACTCGCTGGCCGGTGAGCGGGTGATGGACGAGCTCGTCGGCACGGCGCGCGCGGACGGCACCACGCTGGTGATCGTCACCCACGACAACCGGGTGGCCGCCTACGCCGACCGGGAGATCGCGCTGCGCGACGGCAGGCTGTCCGGGGTGACCGTGTGATCACCGTGATGCGGATGCTCGCCAGGGGCGGTTCGCGGCGCGAGCGGGTACGGGGGCGTCTCATGACCGCGGGGGCGGCGCTCGCGACCTTCCTGCTGTGCGTGGCGGCGAACCTGCTGGCGTTCGGGCTCGGCATCTCGATTCACCCCGAGGGCTTCCTCGTCGAGACGCGGATCGAGTACCTGGGCTTCTTCTCCGGCAGGGACGCGCGGCTGATCACCGCGCTGGCGCTGACGCTGCTGGTCGTGCCCACCATGGCCTTCGTCCACCAGGTGAGCCGCCTGGCCACCACGACGCGGGAGCGGCGGCTGGCCGCGCTCCGGCTGGCCGGGGCCACGCCGCGCGAGGTGCGCCTGCTCGGGGCCTACGAGAGCGGGTGGCGGACCCTGCTGGGCGGGGTGTCCGGCATCGCGCTGTATCTGGTGGCGAACCTGGCGCTGGCGTGGTCGCTGGAGGGCGCGGTGCCGCTGGTTCCGCCGGTGCGGATCCTGGCGATCCTCGTCGCGGTGCTGCTCGCCGGGACACTGTCCGGGCTGATGGCGGGGCGGCACGTGGTGACCTCTCCGCTGGGCGTGGTCCGGCGGACGCCCCCGGCCGGTCCGCGGGCGCTCGACCTGGCGCTGGTCGCGGTGGGGGCAGGGCTGCTCGTCGCCGGGCTCGTCGGCAAGGGAGAATTCCCCGGCGGGCCGTACGCCGCGGCGCTGTCCACGACGGCGGGCATGGTGCTCCTGCTGTTCGGCCTGGTCCTCGGCGCCGCGTGGCTGATCCGGGTGGCCGCCCGGCGGGTCGGTGACCGTACCGGGGCGGCGGAGACCCTCCTGGCCGCCCGGATGGTCGAGGCCGATCCCCGGGGATGGGCCCGCGCGCTGTCGGTGGTGGGGCTGACCGTGTTCTTCGGCTCTGTGGTCGGCGCCCAGCAGGGGCCCGCTTTTGTCCGGGGCGACCTCGATCCTTCCCGGGTCGTGGCCTATCTGCTCGTGGACCTCGCCCTGCTGGTCGCCCTGGTCACCTCGGCCGCCGCCCTCGTGGTGCACCAGGCGGAGGACCTGCTGGACCACCGGCACTCGTTCGCGGCCCTGGCCGCCTCCGGGGTGCCCGGTCCCGCGCTGGGCCGGGTCCTCACCCGGCAGGCGCTCATCGCGGCGCTGCCGGTGTGCGCCGTGGCCGCCGTCGCGGGGGTGGGAATCTTCGTCTCGTCGCTGTGGGACACCTACCGCGAGATGCCGGAGGTATTCGCCGTCGCCACCGCCCGGGCGGTGCTCATGGTGGGGATCGGGGTGTCGGCCGCGACGCTGGTGGCGCGGGCCGCCCGGCCGATCCTGCGCCGGACGCTGCGGACGGAGGAACTCCGCGACGAGTGAGGGGGCGGGGTGTTGTGTGAACATGGGGTGAGGGAAGCTCTCCCTGAGTTCCCCGGCTCTTCCCGATTCACGAACCCTGACTGCACGAACCTGACTTCACGGGCCTTGGGTTCGCGAGCCTTGGAGTCACGAGTCGCCCCGAGCCTCCCCGGGCTCTTCCAGAGAGGACGTGGTCGCCGTGCCGTCCGTCCGGCCCGGGGCACCGGGATCGTTTCCCGCCTCCCCGGCCGTGGTCGCCGCGGCGGTCGCGGACGTGGCCGCCGCCGGGGGCTACTTCGGCCTCGATCTCGGCCCGGTTCCCCGCGAGCCCGGCTGGCGGCCGCTCACCGACCTGCTCGCCGACCCCGCCACCGTGGAGGCCCGGATCGCGGACACGGCCGGGCGGCTCGGCACCGCGGAGACACGGGTGGCCGCCTCCATCCTCTTCCAGGGCCTGGCCGCCCGTTTCTGGTCGCCGCCCCTCGGCGCCGCGGTCGCCCACGACCTGCTCGTCGACCTGGCTCCCCGGCACGTGCACTGGCGGGCGGTGGCCGAAGGCCCGCTGCCGCTGCGGGCCGCCCACCTGGAAGGGTGGGAGGTCCGCGACCCCGCGCGGATCGCCGGGCCGCTGTATCGCAGCGTGGTGACCGGGTTGCTGGAGCCACTCGCCGAGACGGTCCGGCGGGTCGTGCCGATAGCCCCCGGCCTGCTGTGGGGCAACGCGGCCTCCGCGCTGGCGGGCACTCTCCTCGAACTGGGCCGCCGCCGCCCCGGACTCGCCGCCAAGGCCGTGGCGCTGGGCCGCGAACTGCTGGACACCGGCCTGCTGCGCGGCACCGGCGAGCTGGCCGAACCCGCTCCCGGCCATCCCGCCTTCGCCCGGCGCAGCTGCTGCCTGTTCTACCGCCTGCCCGGCGGCGGCATGTGCGGCGACTGCGTTCTGGTCGATCCCGGGATCCGCCGCGAGCGGTGGGCGCGAGCCGCACGGGAGTCCGGCCGATGACCGTGTCGCTCCCGGCCCCTGCCTGTTCGGGCACGGCCCGGATCCCCGTTCGGGGGCGACCCGCTTCCCGCCCGGGTACGGCCCTCACCCGGCCCCCGCACCCGGATGGGACGCCGGATTCTCAGCGGAGCGCCGGCTCCGAACTCCCGGCGCGGGAGCGCGGCGAGGTCCGGGCGCGGCGCGCCAGGATCGTGTCGGCCGAGCCGGCCGCCCAGAGCGCGACCGTGATGTACAGGATCTGCTCCGGGATCCTGATCCACAGGGGCGTCGCCTCGCCGCCCCCGAAGGGGACGTCGGCGACGGCCGCGTAGACGTTGGCCGGAAGCAGCAGCACGTAGAGGGCGGCCAGGCTGATTCCGGCGGCCCGGCGCGTCGCGGCGACCACGAGTCCCACGGCGCCGAGGAGTTCCAGCACGCCGGTCGCGTAGACCACGGCACCGGGGAACGGCACGATCGGCGGCACCATGCGCACCAGGTCGGCGTGGTTGGGCATGACGGTCACCCCCGCCGGGACGAAATGCGCGGCGGCGGTGACGACGAGCATGACGGCCATCCCGTGTGCCGCGCTCGCGGGCCAGGTGGCGAACCGGCGGACGCCGAGCGCGCCCAGGGCGCGGAAGCCCAACGTGGCGACCACGAGAACGATTTCAACGACGAATGCGGACATCGGCGTATCCCTTCTTTGGATAGTGACACTATCTTAGTGTTGGATACTATCGCTATCCAATAGCGTCGCCCGCGTGAGATCGAGGTCGGCGTGGACGCCGCGGGGAAACATCTGTGTGCACCACGTCGAACTTCCGCCGGACACACACGCGGACGACGACGGCACGGGGACTCCACGCGACCGAGGCCGGGCGAAGGACAGTCCTTGTGCTCTCACTTCGTCCGTAGTCTGATTGAGAGGAATTGTTCATCGGGCCGAGCGCCGGCGTACCCCGGACGGTTTCGCGGTGCGGGCGGGTGCGCGGTCCGGCACAGCGTCTCTGAACAGGAAGGGAGCCGACGCTGATGACGGTGACCCTGGAAAAGAGCGTCGAGGACTTCATCACCACCCCCCACAAGTTGTTCATCGGCGGACAGTGGGTGGACGCGGCGTCTGGCAGGACCTTCGCGACTCCCGACCCCGCTACCGGGCAGACCCTGGCGCACGTCGCCGAAGCCGACGCCGAGGACATCGACCGGGCGGTGCGTGCCGCTCGCAAGGCCTTCGAGCAGGGGCCCTGGTCACGGATGACCGCCTCCGAGCGGGGCCGGATCATCTGGAGGATCGGTGACCTGATCCTGGAGCACGCCGAGGAACTGGCCCAGCTCGAATCGCTGGACAACGGCAAGCCGGTGGCCGTGGCACGGGCCGCGGACGTTCCGCTGGCGGCCGACCTGTTCCACTACATGGCGGGCTGGGCGACCAAGATCGAGGGCAACACGATCGCGCTGTCGGTGCCGTACATGCCGGGTGCCTCATTCCACGCCTACACCCTGCGCGAGCCGGTCGGTGTGGTCGGCCAGATCATCCCGTGGAACTTCCCGCTGCTGATGGCAGCCTGGAAACTCGGGCCCGCGCTGGCGACCGGGAACGTCGTGATCCTCAAGCCCGCCGAGCAGACCCCGCTGTCCGCCCTGCGGCTGGCGGAGCTGATCGCCGAGGCCGGGATGCCCGACGGCGTGGTCAACGTCCTGCCCGGGTACGGCGAGACCGCCGGTGCGGCGCTCGCCGCGCACGACGGCGTGGACAAGATTGCCTTCACCGGCTCCACCGAGGTCGGCAAGCTGATCGTGCACGCCGCGGCGGGCAACCTGAAGAAGGTCACCCTGGAACTCGGCGGCAAGAGCCCCAACATCGTCTTCGACGACGCCGACCCCGACATCGCCATCCAGGGCGCGGCGAATGCGATCTTCTTCAACCACGGCCAGTGCTGCGTGGCCGGATCCCGGCTGTTCGTCCAGCGCGACCGGTTCGACCAGGTGGTGGAAGGCGTCGCCGAGATCGCCCGGGGCATCAGGCTCGGTCCTGGCATGGAACCCGACACGCAGATGGGTCCCCTGGTCTCCGACGAGCAGCTGCGCCGGGTGACCGGTTACCTGGACTCGGGGCGCGAGGAGGGCGTCCAGACGCTGGCCGGCGGCAACCGGCACGGGGAGCGGGGCTACTTCGTCCAGCCCACCGTGCTCACCGACGTACGCCCGGAGATGAAGGTCGTCCGGGAGGAGATCTTCGGGCCGGTGGTGGTCGCCTCGCCGTTCTCCGACCTGGACGAGATCGCCGCGCAGGCCAACGCCACCGACTTCGGGCTGGGGGCCGGCATCTGGACCCGTGACATCTCCAAGGCGCACGCCCTCGCCGGTAAGATCCGCGCGGGCACCGTCTGGATCAACTGCTACAACGTCTTCGACGCCGCCCTGCCCTTCGGCGGCTACAAGCAGTCGGGCTGGGGTCGAGAGATGGGCCACCAGGCCCTCGACGCCTACACCGAGGTGAAGTCCGTCTGCACCCAGCTGCAGACCTGACCACGCCACACACCGGGCAGGTGTCCGCACCGTACGACAGGTGAGCGGGCACGGGTCCGGCCGTTCCGCCGCGCGTCCCCGGCGGAACGGCCGGACCCGTGCCGTCCGCGCTCCGCCCGCCGGGTGACGTCGGTTCGCGAGGGACGGTGCGGGGCGGCCATGAAGGTCTCATGACCGGGTGCCGGACGCGGGCTCCAGCAGGGACCGGCTCCGGTCGTCTCCCCAGATCGAGAACGCGTCCACGTACGGTCGCAGCAGGGCGGTGAGCTCCGCGTCTCCCCGGCCGTTGAGCTCGTCCGACGCTATCTTCCTCGCCGCTCCGGCGAGGAGGTCGGCGACCTGGATCCGCGCGTCCGAGTGCGAGGCGACGAACCTCAGGCCGGCCAGCCGGCTCCTCGGCGACCAGGGGAGACCGTCGGGCCGTGGCTCGCCCAGCATCTCCCTGATCCGCGCGACGCGCTCCTCCGTCAGCGTGGTCTGCCGGTCGTGGACGATCGAGACGGGCCTGGTGCCCTCACCCCAGAAGTCGACGGCCCGGACGATGGCCGGGATCAGGGGATCGAGCGTCGGGATCACCCGCGGATCGTCGAGAAGCCGCGTCAGGAACGACTCCACCCGGGGCCTGGCCCGCCGGAGCAGTCCCATGATCTCGCCGGCCTCGCTCCCCGCGCCGGTGAGGCACAGGACGTCGACCATGTCGAAGAACGCGCCGGCGGACGTCCCCGCCCCCCGGCCGTTCCCGGCGCGCATCAGGTCGTTGAACGACTCCAGGAAGGGCTGCCACCGTTCGTGCCCGAACGTGCGCCGGCCCTCGCGGTACAGGACGGCGGCCATGGCGCCGGCCTGCCGGTCCCGTCGCGGGCCCGGGTCCGGCGCGTGAGCGGTCTCCCCGGCGAGCAGCCCGGCGAGTCTGCCGATGACGAGGAACGTCTTGTCGGTCAGATGCACGTGGGCTTTCCCGTGGATCGGCCCCGACGGCCCGAGCAGCCACGTGAGGGCGGACCTGTTCTTCTCGCGGAGCAGGACGTTCGCCTTGTATTCCGTTGCCGGGGAGGGGCCCCTGTCCCGTATTCCCTGGATGCAGCTCGCCGCCGACTCGACGTCCAGGCACAGGCTGGCGTGGGTGAAAACATCGGTGTTCCCGCCGACGAGTTTCTCGCCCTCCGAGCCGGACTCGTCGCAGCTGATTTCCACGGGTTGATCGGCCGATACGGATTGTGCCCGCATAATGTCCTTGCGATATCGGTCACTGCCCGGTTCCATGACTAATGGACGATTCTTTAGGATACGTCACCCTGATACTCGCGCAACGGATTTTTCCCTCCGTACCGCCGTCGGTACGCCGTGCCGCGCCGATCGCCTCCATCTCGGAGGAGACCGGCGCGGCCGCCCCACCGGCCGCTAGCATGGGGTGATCTTTGCCGCTTCCGGTGTTCGAGATCACCGGACGGGGACGCCGCGCCGTTCCGCGGCGAGAACATCCGACCATCGAGCCCGGAAGGCCCTGACCTCGAACATGGCCGCCGTCACCGTCGTGATCCCGACGTTCAACGAGGTGGACAACCTTCCCCCGATCACGGAGGCGCTGCTCGCGTTGCCGCTTGACGGCCTGCGCGTCCTGGTCGTCGACGACGGCTCCCCGGACGGCACGGGGAAGGCGGCCGACGAGCTGGCCGCCGCGCATCCCGGTCGGGTCGGCGTGGTGCACCGGCGGGTCAGGGAGGGGCTCGGGCGCGCCTATGTCGACGGCATGGAGACCGCCCTCGCGGCCGGGACGGACTTCGTGGTGCAGATGGACGCCGACTTCTCGCATCCCGTCGACGCCGTGCCGCGCCTGCTCGACACCGCGCTGGCGACGGGGGCGGCGTGCGTGATCGGCAGCCGGTACGTGCCGGGCGGGACGCTGGCCGCCGAGTGGGGCCTGCGGCGGCGGGCCCTGTCGAGGTGGGCGAACCTCTACGTCCGTACCATCCTGCGCGTCGGGCTGCGGGACGTGACCGCGGGGTTCAAGATCTGGCGGGCGGAGAGCCTCGCCGCTCTGGACCTCGGCGCGATCTCCTCGGGGGGCTACAGCTTCCAGGTGGAGATGCACTACCGGGCGGTCAGGGCGGGGATGACGATCGTCGAGATCCCGATCCATTTCTCCGACCGCCGTGCGGGCAGTTCGAAGATGAGCCTTCGGGTGCAACTGGAGTCGGCCCTGATGCCTTGGCGGTTGATCTTCAAGCGCTGAAGGGGGCCCGTGCGGCGCACCGGTTCCGCGCGCGTCCCGCCCCGGGGGGCCGGGGCCTCCGCGGCGGGCGCGAAGAGCGCGCCGCCGGGCCGGGGAACGCATTGGACGTCGTCCTCATTCGCAATCATCCTGCTCCATCGGGCGAGTTGTCATTCGTCATGGACGAATTTGCTCCGCTGGGATCTATCGGTATGTCATATGGCGAGTGTTGTGCCGCGGATCAGTAATGTCGAAAGGTGTGGCGCATCATCCCAATGCGTCTGGACGGCACAATACCCAAAGAAAAGAACGATATTATGATATATGCCAATCGATCTCGTGTGGCGGTGCGGAACACGGTGCGTGCGGGGCTGGCCGGGATCCTCACGACCGTGGTCTCGATGGGGGTCGCCGCCGTCCCCGGCGCCGCGGCCGCCGCTCGCGACGACGCCGGCCCGAGTCCCGACCCCGGCACGGTCGTCTCGCCCGCGTCCGCGGCGTGCGGAACGGTCACCACGAGCGGAATGGTTTCGACCTGCGGCGCGGGGAACGACAGTGGCCCGATCACCTTCACCGCGACGGTGACGGCGGCGGACGGGAGCGTCCCCACGGGCAGGGTCACCTTCTCCACCGACGGGGTGACCCTGGGCAGGGCCCTGCTCGTGGACGGCGTCGCCACCCTGACGATGTCGAGCCTCCCCACGGGTGTGTACCGCGTCGTCGCCTACTACCCGGGTACGGCCCAGTTCGATCCCAGCAACACGCCGCTGCTGATCCAGCGTGTCGGCCTCGACTGCCCGTGCACGCCGGGGAGCCAGGTGGGCCAGATCCGGGTGTGGGTCAGGGGGGAGACCAGGAGCCCGGCCCCCGGGGAGAGGATCCGCACCCGGATCGTGTTCGGCAAAGGCGCGTAGCCGGGCGGCCGGCACCTGCGGCCCGTACACCGATCGGCGGCGATCCCCCTCCCGGACTCGCCGCCGATCGGCCTCCTGTCCCGATCGGCCTCCTGCCCTGATCGGTGCAGGGCGCGCCGGTCCGGGGTGGCGCGGGTCCCTCGTCCACGGCCGCCACGGCGTCGAGGCTCGGATCCGGCCGATCCCCGCGGGAGACAGGTAGGGGACAATCTGCGGTGTGCTGTTCGGTGTTCTCGGCCCGGTGGAAGTGCGGTCCGACGCGGGAGACCTGGTCTCCGTCGGCGGGCCGAGCCTGCGCGCGCTGCTCGCCCTGCTGCTGATGGAGGCGGACCGGGTGGTCACCGTGGAACGGATGATCGACGGTCTGTACGGGAAGGCGCCACCGCCCGGTGCGGCGAACGCCCTGCAGTCCCAGGTGTCACGGCTGCGCCGCGGGCTGCGGGCCGTCGGCGCGCGGGTCGAGTTCCATCCGGCGGGCTACCGCCTCGTCACCGATCCCGAGAGCGTCGACGCGCACCGGTTCGAGCGGCTCGCCCGCGAGGGCCGTCGCGCGCTGACCGCCGGTGACCACCCCCGCGCGGCCGCCCTGCTGCGTGAGGGCCTGGGGCTGTGGCGGGGCACGGCCCTGGCGGATGTGTCCGGCGCGCCGTTCGCCGAGGTCCAGGCGGCTCGCCTGGAGGAGTCGCGGGTCACCGCCTTCGAGGACAGGGCCGAGGCCGAACTCGCCCTGGGCGAACATCGCGGGATGGTGGCGGAGCTGCGCAGAATGGTGGACGCGCACCCGCTGCGGGAACGGCTGCGCGGCCAGCTCATGCGGGTGCTGCACGGCTCGGGCCGGCAGGCCGAGGCGCTCGGGGTGTTCGAGGACGCCCGGCGCACCCTGGCCGAGGAACTGGGCGCGGACCCGTCCACCGAACTCGGGAACATCCACCTGGCCGTGCTGCGAGACGCCCGCCCGCCCCTCACGACCCTGCCCGCTCAGCTCACCGGCTTCGTGGGACGCGAGCGGGAGCGTGCCACGATCGGCGAGCTCCTGGAGACGGCGCGCCTGGTCACCCTCACCGGGCCCGGCGGGGTGGGCAAGACCCGGCTGGCCATCGAGGTGGCCAGGCGGCAGCCGGGCGAGGTGTGCTTCGTGGACCTGGCCCCGCTCGGCGACGGCACGCGGGTCCCGCAGGCGGTGGGCCTGGCGCTGGGACTGCGCGAGTACGGGCTGTTCCCCGGCTCGGCCGATCCCTTCGGCCGCCTGGTCGCGGAGCTGGAGGGCCGCCGGATGCTGCTCGTCGCCGACAACTGCGAACACCTTCTCGACGACGTGGCCCGGCTGGTCCACCGGCTGCTGGCCGCGTGCCCGGAGCTGCGGGTGCTGGCCACCGGCAGGGAGGCGCTGGGCATCACGGGAGAGTCGCTGTGCCCGGTCTCGCCACTCGCGCTCCCCGGGCCCGCGGCGGGACCCGAGGAGGCACTCGGTCACGCCGCCGTACGGCTGTTCGCCGACCGGGTCGCCGCGGTGCGCCCGGGGTTCGTGGTGGACGCGGGCAACGTCGGGACGGTGTCGCGGATCTGCGCGGCTCTCGACGGCCTGCCCCTGGCCATCGAGCTGGCCGCCGCGCGGCTGCGCTCGCTCACGGCCGAGGAGGCCGCCGACCGGCTGGACGACCGGTTCCGGCTGCTGTCGCGGGGCGACCGTACGGCCGTGCCGCGGCACCGGACGCTGCGCGCGCTGATCGAGTGGAGCTGGGACCTGCTCGACGCCCGGGAGCGGCTGCTGGCCAGGCGCCTCACGGTCTTCGCCGGGGGCGCGACCCTGGAGACGGCCGCCGGCGTCTGCGGCGTGCCCGACACCACCGGCGTGATGACCGGCCTGGTGGAAAAGTCCCTGGTGGAGGCCCACGGCGGCCGCTACCACATGCTGGACACCGTACGGGAGTTCTGCGCCGAACGGCTGGCCGAGGCCGGCGAGCGGGAGGCGGTACGGCGGGCGCACGCCACCTACTTCCACGACCTCGCCGAGACCGCCGACGCCCACCTGCGCGGCGCCTCGCAGCTGGAGTGGATGGCCACGCTGACCGCCGAGCACGCCAACCTCCACGCCGCGCTGCGCTGGGCGGTCCGCGCCGACCCCGTCCTCGGGGTGCGGCTGGTCGCCGCGCTGTCGTGGCACTGGTGGCTCAGCGGCCTGCGTGACGAGGGCGCCCCGTCGGCCGCCGCGCTCGCCGAGGCGCCCGGCACCTCGGTGCTGCCCGAGCTGGTGGAGGAGTACGTCCTGTGCGTCGTCCACGCCGCGCCGACCGGCTCCCCCGGCCTGGGACGAGCGCAGTCGATCATCCTCTCCCGCGGGTGCCCGCTCCGGCGCCCGCACCTTCTCCTCCTGTACTCCATGGCCGCGGTGCCCGCGGACGCCCCCGCCCCCATCCCGCGGGGGCTGCTCGGCCCCGACCCGTGGTCGCAGGCGCTGGGACGGCTGAGCGAGGGGCACCGGCGGCTGTTCGGCGGCGAGCCGGCCGAGGCCGAGGGGGCGTTCCTGCGCGCGCTCGACGGCTTCCGGTCGATCGGCGACCGGTGGGGGGCCGCCAACGCGCTGGACCGGCTGGCCGAGATCGCCGGCTGGCGGGGGGACCGGGCCGGGGCGTCGGCCCTGAGCGACGAGGCGCTCGCGCTGCTCGGCGAGCTCGGCGCCGCCGAGGCCGCCGCGGACCTGCTGTGCCGGCGCGCGTACGGGGCGATCCGCGCGGGCGGCGACCTCGCCGCCGCGTACCTCGACTACGAACGCGCCGCGGAACTCGCCCGTACGGCGGGCACCGCGGAAACGGTGGCCGGGGCGCGCTGCGGGCTCGGCGAGGTCGCGCGGCTGCGTGGCGACCTGCCCGGCGCCCGGCGCCTCTTCGAGCTGGCACTGGACGGGGACGCCGCCACGACGGCGGGCGCCGGGCAGGTGCGGTCGCGAGCCCTGATCGGGCTGGGCCGGATCGCCGAGGCCGAGGGGGACCTCGCCGGGGCGCGATCCCGGTTGTCCCGGGCGCTGGAGGTCGCGGCCCGCCACCGCGACCGGCCGGTGGCGGCCGAGGCGGTCGCGGACGCCGCCGGTCTCGCCCTGCTCGAAGGCGATGCCGAGCGCGCCGCGTTGCTGCTGGGCGTGGCCGTTGCGGTACGCGGAGCCCGGGCCGTGGCGGCACGCGGCGCCGGCGACGTGGCGAGACCCGAGGTGGCGGCCGGAGCCCGGGACCGGATCGGATCGGACAGGTACGCCGCGGCCTTCGACCGGGGGGCGGCGATGACCTGCGAGGACGCCCTCGCCCTGATCCGGCCGGCACCACCCGGTGCGTGACGGCCGGTGTTCGGTGCGCGGACGGTCAGCGCCGCCGGAGAGGCTGGCCGCACCAACCACCGACGAGGGAGCCTTCGCATGGGAAGCCTGACCGGCAAGACGGCACTGGTGACGGGAGCCTCACGCGGCATCGGCCGGGCCATCGCCAGGCGGCTCGCCGCCGACGGCGCGCTGACCGCCGTGCACTACGGCAGTAACGAGAGCGCGGCGAACGACACGGTGGCCGAGATCGGGAAGGCCGGTGGGCGGGCCTTCCCGATCCGGGCCGAACTCGGCGTCGACGGCGACGTGGACACCCTGTTCGCCGGACTGGGCGAGGGCCTGGCGGGACAGCCGCTCGACATCCTGGTCAACAACGCGGCCGGACCGCCGGCCGGGCCGATCGAGGAGACCACCCCCGAGGGGTTCGACCATCTGTTCGCCGTCAACGTGAAGGCGCCGTTCTTCATCATCCAGCGGGCCCTCCCGCTGATGCGCGACGGCGGGCGCGTCATCACCGTCTCCTCCGCCAGCACCCGGGTCGCCACGCCCTTCCAGACCTCCTACGCCATGACCAAGGGAGCCGTCGAGACCATGAGCTTCACCCTGGCGAACGCGCTGGGGGCGCGGGGGATCACCGTGAACACCGTCACGCCGGGCGCCACCCTCACCGACCTGAACGCCTCGCTGCTGGAGGATCCCGGCGTCGAGGAGTTCATGAGCGGCCTGACGGCGCTGGGCCGGATCGGCCTGCCCGCCGACATCGCCGACGCGGTCGCGTTCCTGGCCTCCCACGACGGCCGCTGGGTCACCGGTCACGTGCTCGACGTCAGCGGCGGGATGTATCTCGGCCCTCGCACCTGAGCGCCCCTCCCGGTCCCGGTGACGCGGGGACACGGTCGTAAGGGGGCACCCCCATTGGCTCCTCAGCCGCGCGGGCGGGGCGACCGGCGCGCTTCACGGACGCGCTTCTCGCGGACACGGGTGAACACGTCGGCGAGCAGCCCGCCGGCCGCGATCACGGCGAGCACGCAGAGAAGGTTCATCCCGTAGTCCAGTGGCAGCAGGGAGGGATTGCCGGGCCGCCGGCCGAAGCCCAGGACCACGGGCAGGGCGACGACGGTGATCAGCGCGCCGATCACCGTCGCGGCCCGGTACGGCCACCGCATCCGGCGTACCAGGAGCCCCGCCGCGAGCACCAGCGGCACGAGCAGCAGATCGTGTGCGATCACCAGGCCGCCGAACCACAACGCCCAGCTCAGCGGCCGGGTCTGGCCGGCGTCGGCGAGGAGACCGGTGAATCCCAGCAGGATCAGCCCGATCCCGGCGATGTAACCGGCCACTTTCATGAGACCGTCACCCTCTTCACCCATTTGGTCTGCATGACACCGGGCCGGTTCGGCGCGATGAGCCTGGCCGGGTAGCCGTGCTCCAGGTGGAGCGTCTCACCGTTGACCCGCAGCGCGAGCAGGGTCAGAGGGTCGTTCCAGTGGGGCGGTCGCAGCTCGCTGACCCGGTAGGCGCCGGAGGGACGCTCGGACGACTCCACCGTGACCACGGCGTCGGGCGCGGCACCGGCCACCAGGTCCCTCATCCGCACGCCGGTCCAGTGCGCGGAGGCGCTCCAGCCCTCGACGCAGGAGATCGGCAGCTCGACCGTGTGCTGCGGCAGCCGCAGCAGCTCCTCGTAGGAGTACTCCGCCCGGACCGTGCCGTCGACGACCAGCCGGTACTCGGCGCCCGCCGGTCCGACTCCGGCCTCCTCGGCGGTTCTGTTGACGGGCAGGCCCTGCGGTCCGATCCCCGGGTTCCTCGGTGCGAGCACGGCGAGCCGCTTGAGCGGCGTGAAGGTCTCGCCGACGGTGAGCAGCACGGTCAGGCCGGAGGCGGCGCCGGCGGTGAGCAGGAACCGGCGGCGGTCCGGTTCCAGCGGGACGGGGACGGAGCGGCGGACCTTGGACCATTCGGTGGCGACATGGATGATCAAAGCGCCGTAGACGATGAACGCGGTCCAGTAGTGCGCGGTCGTGAAGAAGAACGACCACGGGTAGGTGTAGGCGACGTTCAGCAGCCCGGTGAAGAGCTGGAACAGCGAGCCGGCGACCAGCAGGAGGACGAACGCGCGCTCGGCCGCGTGCGCGGCGGAACGCAGCGGCGGCCACTGCCACAGCTTCGGGTAGACCGTCCACAGCTTGGCCAGCAGCAGCGGGATCGTGGCCAGCCCGCCGATGACGTGCACGCCCTGGGTGACGCGGTACAGCCAGACGGGTCGTGACGGCCAGTTCAGCCAGGGAGGCGGATGCTGCAGGAAGTGGCTGAACAGGCCGGTGACCAGGGCGACGGTGAAGCTGATCCCCAGCAGCACGCCGAGCCGGGCGGCCACGCCCTCCGAGCGCAGCGTGCTGGTGAACGCCACCTTCTCCATCAGCGCAGGCTTGCGAACCATCGTCCTGCCTCCTTCCATGACTCCACGCGGGAGAAACCGTTGCGCCCGGCGAGGGTTCCCAGGTCGGAGACGGACACGGTGGCCCAGCCGAACCACGGGCCGGCGAGCCCGCGGCCGCGCAGCCGCAGGTGCTCGACGCGGCCCGCCACGCTCGGCGGCTGGACCTCGGCGATGACCTCGCCTCCGGGCCGTAGCAGCTCGCGGATCCGGCGGAGCAGGGCATCGGGGTCGCCGCCGATGCCGATGTTGCCGTCGGCCAGCAGCACGGTGGCCCAGCGGCCGGGGCCGGGCAGCCGGTCGAAGACGTTCCGGCAGATCGCCCGGCCTCCCGCGCGCCGGGTGAG
Organism: Streptosporangium sp. H16; assembly: GCF_051918855.1. Taxonomy (NCBI): domain Bacteria; kingdom Bacillati; phylum Actinomycetota; class Actinomycetes; order Streptosporangiales; family Streptosporangiaceae; genus Streptosporangium; species Streptosporangium sp. H16. The sequence goes on along the minus strand of NZ_JBPXMD010000043.1, from coordinate 25,051 downwards.
CCGGACGGCGTAGGGGGCGACGTCGACGCCCAGCGCCGGGACGCCGCGCCGCGCGAGCGCGACGGTGAGACGGCCGGGACCGGAGCCGACGTCCAGCGTGGGGGCGGCGCACCGCGACAGCATGGCCTCGTCCCCGTCGATCGGGGCGAGCCAGCGGGCCGCGTCGAGCGGCGCGGTCCGGCCGTCGGCGTACTCCATCTCGATCGCGGCTCCCGCCAGTGATCTCTCGTAGAGCTGCCCGATCATCGGATCGCCCGTTCCCGGCGGGCGGCGGGCGGCGTGTCGCCCGGCCGCCGGGCCGCCCCCGTCCCGGCCGCGCGCGGTGATCCGTCCGTGGACCCGTCGTCCACCACGATCGGCCGGTAACCGTCATGCATGCGCTCCGGCGCCCACGGCAGGGCCGTCTCCCCGTCCAGGCACGGGAGCACCACATCGATCTTCATGCTTGCGACGTTAAAGTCGGCAGGGCCCGCCAACCCTTACGGAGTAGTGACGTGTCCCGGGAAGGACGCCGCTCGTACCTAATGTAGGAGGGTGATCGAGCACTTCCGGCAGCAGATCAGGGCTTCGCGTGCGGCGGACGGGCCGTCGCGGGCGGCCGTCGGCCCGGGCGGTGGCCGGAGCGGGCCGGCGCTCGTCCTGTGGGGCTCGCTCATCGCCGCGGCGTTCGCCGCCGGAGCCGTTCTGCACGCGCTGGGCATGCTGCCCATCGACCACCTGCCGCCGCTGCACGGGCACTTCCGCACGCCGTCGATCTCGCTCCTGCCGCCCCTGCTCCTCGGTGTTCTCGCGGTCGCCGTGCTGCCCGCCCTGACCGCGCGGACGCGTTTCGGCGTGGCCCTGCTCGTGGCGTACGGCACGGCCCTGGCGTGGACGGTGCTGCTGGCCGTCTCCGGTGAGGGGCTGGCCCGGCCGTTCACCAGTCCGTACGAGTACGCGGCCGTGCTGCCCGCCGTGGGGGACGACCCGCTGGGCTGGCTGGCCTCCTTCACCGAACGGCTTCCCGGTTATCCCACCCATGTGCGGGGGCACCCGCCGTTGCCCGTGCTGGTGCTCTGGGCCCTGGCGAGGGTGGGGCTGCCCGGCCCGTTCTGGGCGGCGGTGCTGGTCGTGGTCGTCGGCTGCTCGGCGGTCGTGGCCGTCGCGGTCACCGTCCGGCGGCTCGCGGGGGAGGAGACGGCCCGGCTCGCGCTGCCGTACCTCGCGCTGAGCCCGGCCGCGGTCTGGATCGCCACGAGCATGGACGCCCTCTTCGCGGGGGTGGGCGCCTGGGGCGTGGCCCTGCTGGTGTCCGGGGGCGCGGGGAGCGCGGGGAGCGCGGGGAGCAGGGCACGCGTCCTTTGCGGGGCGGCGGCGGGAGTGCTGCTGGGGGCGCTGCCGTACCTCAGCTACGGCCTCGTGCCCTACCTGCTGATCCCGGTGGTCGCCGCGGTCGTCGCGCGGATCTCCCGCGAGACCGCGATCGCCTGCCTGGCGGGGGTGGCGGCGGTCACGGCCACGTTCGCCGCGGGCGGCTTCCTGTGGCCTTCGGGGGTGCTCGCCACTCACGCGGAGTGGGCCGCCGACCCCGGCGCGGCCCGGCCCTACCTCTACTTCCTGATCGCGAATCTGGCCGTGCTGGCGCTGCTGACCGGCCCGGCGACCGCCGCGGGCCTGGCGCGGACGACACCCGGCGGCGTGCGCGCCCTGGTCGCGGCGGCGATCGTGGCCGTGCTCGCCCTCGACGTCAGCGGGGTGACCAGGGGAGAGGTCGAGCGTATCTGGGTTCCCTATGCCGCCTGGATCGTCCTGGCCGCCGTCTGGTCCCCCGGCCGGCGATGGCTCGCCGCCCAGGCCGTGACGGGGCTCCTGCTGCAGGGACTCGTCATCTCCCCGTGGTGACCGGGCGGCACCGGCGCGGCTCCTCGCCGAAGGCGGTGCGCCGCGGTCGGTGCGCCGAGCTCGGCAGATCCCGTTGAAGACACCGCGGCCGGCCGGACGACGAGCCTGACCTCACCGGGAGGCGTTCGTCCCCATCCTCACCGTCAGCCGAGCGGGGCGGTGGAGAACTCCTTCATCCCGTCCGCGAACGGGATCGTGGCGCGAAAACCCAGTCCGGTCCGCGCGCGCTCCGAGCCGGCGACGATGTGCCGCACGTCGCCCAGCCGGTACTCGCCGGTGGTCACGGGTGCCGGGCCGCCGCGCTCGCCCGCGAGCGCCGCGGCCATCTCCCCGACCGTGCGCGGCTCCCCGCTGGCGATGTTGTAGGCGGTGAGCGTTCCCGGGGCCGAGGTGCCGAGGGTGCCGAGGGTGCCGAGGGCGCCGAGCGCCGCGAGGTTGGCCGCGGCCACGTCGCGCACGTGCACGAAGTCCCGGCGCTGCCGGCCGTCCTCGAACACGCGCGGGGCCCGGCCCGCCTCCAGCGCCGACCGGAAGATGGCCGCCACCCCCGCGTACGGGGTGTCGCGCGGCATCCGGGGCCCGTACACGTTGTGGTAGCGCAACGCGACGGCGGCGCCGCGCGTCTCGCGCGCCCAGTTCGCCGCCAGGTGCTCCTGGGCGAGCTTGGTCGTGGCATAGGCGTTGCGCGGGTCGGCCGGGGCGTCCTCGCCGATGACGGCGGAGGTCACGGGGAGCCCGCAGTGCGGGCACCGGGGCTCGAACTCTCCCCGGGCGAGGTCGTCGCGGCTCCTGGGACCCGGCCGCACCCTGCCGTGGGCCTCGCAGTCGTAGGCGCCCTCGCCGTACACCACCATCGACGAGGCCAGCACCAGCCGCTCGACACCGTGCCGGGCCATGGCGGCCAGCAGCGTGGCGGTGCCCAGCACGTTCACCGAGGCGTAGTCGGGGAGATCGGACACGTCCACTCCCAGCCCCACCTTCGCCGCCTGGTGCACCACGGCGTCGACGCCGCCCAGCACGCGGTCCAGCGCCGCGCCGTCGCGCACATCCCCGCCGCCCGCCCGCGAGTCGAGGCCGACGACCTCGTGCCCGGCCCTCTCCAGGGCCTCGACCACGTGGCTTCCGATGAACCCGGCCGAGCCGGTGACCAGTGTCCTCATGCGGCGACGCTATCCCTGTCCCCGCCCGCGCGAAGGAGGCGCGGCGATGACGTTCGCATCTCGTAAGGACGCCTCCCGCGCCGCGTGAAGGTGGCGGACGAGGCCGATCTCGGAAACGTTCTTGGTCAGCTCGACGGTGACCCAGCCCGCTATGTCCACCAGCCTCTGTTCCCGTCCCCACGGCAGGCCGGCGGTCCTGTCGGCGGAGTCGAGGTCGGCGTCGGTGAGCGGCAGCAGGGCCGCCCGCCAGTCGTCCCTCAACCCGCGCAACCAGCCGGCCGCGGCCGCGGTGCCGCCCGGCCAGGTGATCTCCTCGCGCGCGGGTGCCCCGGACCCGAAGCAGTGTCCGAGGGTGGTCGTCCACCAGAAGCCGATGTGCCAGGTCAGCCACCCGATGGAGACGACCGGCGCGGGATCCGGCTCCGGCACCTCCCAGTCGGCCACCCAGCGGCCCCGGCCGTCCGGCCGGACGGTCCAGCAGCCCGCCGCGGGCTCCCAGAGGCAGGCCTGGTCGTCGAGGTCCTTCAGGTGGTACTCGAACAGCGCCCATGCGATGTCGAGCTGCCGGATCAGTAGATCAACGCGAGGTACGGTCACCCGGGCACTCTGGCACCGCTCCCGGCCGGCCTGCCACCGGTTTTCACGGCCGGAAGGACGGGGTGTGGGCCGGGTGACGTGCGGGCCGACGCGGGCCGGGCACGGATGGATCCCGCCGGATCCCGCCGGATCCCGCCGGAGCGAGGCGGGCGGCGTCCGCCCGCCGCGCGCGGCACGCCGCCGGTGACGGCCCGGTACTTCCGCGGTGCGGGAGACTGGGGAGGTGACCATCGAGAACAGCCGTCCCGGTCCGCCCGCGACCAGCGTCTCCATCGTGTTGCTCACGCTGGCGCGCCGGATCGAGACCGAGCTCAACGCCGCCCTCGCGCCGCTCGATCTCACGGTCAGCAGGCTCGGTCTGCTCGGTCACATCGCCGGCGTGCCCGGAGTGTCGTTCAGCGATCTGGCACGCATGTCCGGCACGACGGTCCAGAGTGTCCACAGCGCGGTTAAGGTGCTCGCCGGCGCCGGGCTGGTGCGCGACAACACCGCCCGCGCCGGCTCCGCGTCGGCCATCGAGATCACGCCCGACGGGGCGCGCCTCCTCGACGCGGCGGCGGGCGCGATAGCCGAGGTCGACGACCTGCTGTTCGGCCCCGCCGCGGACCCGATCCAGCAGCAGGTCGCCGGTGCCGTACGCGCCGCGTTCGGGGGTCCCGCCACGCCCTGACCCGCCCGCCCGGCGCCCGCGCGTCATGTCTCCTTCCTTTGGCTTCAGTCTGGCTGAAGCTTTCGTGTTAGGCTTCAGCCTGCCTGAAGGTTGTGAGGAAGGGAGAATCCGTGGAAGCCGTGTTGCTGTCGATCCACGTGCTCGCCGGCATCGTGTTCGTCGGGGGCTCGGCCGTCGCGACGAGCCTGTTCCCCCGCTACGCGCCGGTCGCCGCCGGTGTTCCCGTGGGTCCGGCCATGGGGGCCAATCCGGCCGGCTCCCTCTCGGAAGCCCCGCGAGCGCCGGAAGCCCCGGCGCCCCCGGAGGCCTCCGGGGAGCGGAACCGGGCCGTGGCCGTCGCGCTGCACCGCATCACCCGGGTCTACGGCGTCTTCGGTGTCGTCGTGCCCGTCGTCGGGATCGTCCTGGCCCTCGTCCAGGGCCGGATGGGCGAGGGGTGGATCTTCGTCTCCATCGCCCTCACCGCGCTCGCGGGCGGCCTGCTGGCTCTGCGGATCTATCCGGAGCAGCGCGACGCGCTCGCCGCGCCCGACGACGGCGGGCGCCTGCGCGGGCTGTCCATGGTCGCCGGTATCTACAACCTGCTGTGGGCGGTCGTCGTCGTCCTGATGATCGCCCGCCCGGGAGCCTATCCGTGAGCACGTTCCCGGGCGACGGGCCGGTCCGTGAGCACGCCCCCGGGTGACGGGCCGCCGGGACGTCCCGCCGGCCCGTCGTCTCGCCACCGCCAACCGTCCGCCGCCTGCCGCCCCGTCAGCTCGACGGCACCCTCCGGTAGGCGCTGAGCACCTGGAGGGCCCGCAGGGTCTCGACCCCCCGGTACTCCAGGGTGGCGGCCGCGCCGGGAGGCTCCCAGGTGATGGCCCACCCTCCGTCGGGCTGCTGGTCGGCCGCCAGCCGGTCGAGGTGGCCCTCGATCACCTCGTCGGTGAACAGCCGGCGCCAGCGGCTGCCGGGATGGGGGGCGAGGTGCAGGGGGGTGACCCCGTACTCCGGGTCCGCGGGATCGCTGCGGTACCACTTCAGCTCGGGAAGCCATTCGAGCACCCGCTCGGCGAGGCGTTCGGCCCGATCGCGATCCGGGACGTGTTCGAGGAAGACGAGTGTCTCGGACATGGCGTGCGCGTCCTCGGGGAAGCCCTTCTCCAGCGCCGACCAGCACCAGTCGGTGGCCCGGGTGAGCCACGGATGCTCCACGCCCATCCGGTGCAGCAGCCCGGCCAGCCCGGCGGTGGGGTTCAGCCCCGGCGCGTAGGTCCACTCCGACCAGTGCACGGCCCTCGGATAGGCCTCCATGACCGGCAGGGACAGGGACACCGCCCCGTCGGGCGCGGCGACCGTCGCCAGCCAGTCGCACGCCTCCGGCACCAGCGGGCCGGTCGCCGGCACCCCCGCCGCCAGCAGCGTCAGGAACGCGGTCTCCACGTCGATGGGCAGGCTGTCGGGGCAGCGCTTGTCGGGTTCGAGACCGTGGCCGAAGCCGCCGTCGGCGTTCCGGTAGCCGCGCAGGGCGTCCACCACCCCGGTGGCGGGCGCCCCCTGGAAAAGGGTGGCGAACAGGCGGCGTTCGAGCAGGCGCCCCTCGCGGAGGATGAAGGCCCGAGCGCTGTCGAGGATGCTGTCACTCATGGTGTCCCATGCTGCCGGGTGACCGGCCCGGTCGTCTTGTAGGAATCGGACGCCGCCGGTCCGTCACCGCGCGCGGCGGGTCCGGTCCGGCCGCCAGAGGGGCTCGGCGGACTCCTGGACCTCCCCGCCGGCGCCGAAGATCAGGAACCGGTCGAAGTCGTCGGCGAACCACCGGTCGTGGGTGACGGCGAGGACGGTGCCGGAGAAGGAGGCGAGGCCGTCCTGGAGTGCCTGCGCGCCGGCCAGGTCGAGGTTGTCGGTCGGCTCGTCGAGCAGCAGCAGGGTGGCCCCCGACAGTTCGAGCAGCAGGATCTGCAGGCGTGCCTGCTGGCCGCCGGAGAGGGTCTCGAAGGGCTGCCGGCCGGCGGGGGCGAGCTCGTAGCGGGCGAGGGCGGCCATGGCGTCGTTGAGCGTCAGCGACCCGGCGGCCGTGACGATGTCGGCGGGAGTCCGCCCGGCGAGGTCGGGCCGGGCGTGCGTCTGGACGAAGTGGCCGGGCACGACCCTGGCCCCGAGCTCCACGGTGCCCCGGTGACGTACCGGCGGGGGTGCCGGAGCGGGCGACGCCGGCACCCGGGGGAGCGCGCCGCTCCCCGTTTCGGCCAGCAGTCGCAGGAAGTGGGACTTGCCGGAGCCGTTCGGGCCGAGGATCGCCACCCGCTCCCCGTAGTGGATCTCGACGTCGAACGGCTCCGTCAGGCCGGTCAGCTCCAGGCGGGTGCAGGTGAGCGCGCGCTTGCCGGTACGGCCGCCGCTCAGGCGCATCCGGACGTTCTGCTCCCTGGGCGCGCTCTCGGGCGGGCCCGCCTCCTCGAACCTGCCCAGCCGGGTCTGGGCGGCCCGGTAGGCGGAGGCGACGGAGTCGTTGTTGGTCGCCTTCTGGCGCAGGGTGTGGACCAGTTTCCTGAGGCGGGCGTGCTCCTCGTCCCAGCGGCGGCGGCGCTCGTGCAGGCGCTCGTTGCGGTCGAGGCGGGCCTGGGCGTAGGTGGCGAAGCCCCCGCCGTGGGTCCACACCCCGCGTGACTCCACGGTGATGACGCGGGTGGCCGTGTTGGCGATCAGCCGGCGGTCGTGGGAGACGAGCAGGACGGTCTTCCGGGTGGCCCCCAGCTGCTCCTCCAGCCACTGCTTGCCGGAGACGTCCAGGTAGTTGTCGGGCTCGTCGAGCAGCAGGACCTGGTCGGGGCCGCGCAGGAGCGCCTCAAGCGCGAGCCTTTTCTGCTCGCCGCCCGACAGCGTGCCGACGTCGCGGCCCGCCACCTGTTCGTAGCCGGCGCCCATGGCCGAGGTGGTGCAGGCGCTCCAGGTGACCTCGATGTCGTAGCCGCCGGCGTCGGCGTAGTCGCCGAGGGCGCGGGCGTAGGCGAGCTGGGTCTCCTCCAGGTCGCGTTCCGCCAGCGCGCGCTCGGCCCGCTCCAGCTCGGCGGTCGCGGCGCGCACGCGTTCCGGGGCCACCGCCAGCAGCAGCTCGCGTACCGTCAGGCCGCCGCGGAGGCCGCCGATGAACTGGCGCATCACGCCGAGCCCGCCGGACGCGGTGATCCGCCCGGCGGAGGGGGAGAGGTCGCCGGCGATCAGCCGTATCAGGGTGGTCTTGCCCGCGCCGTTGGGACCGACCAGTGCCGCGGTGACGCCGTCGCCGACGCGGAAGGACACCTCGTTGAGCAGCAGCCGCCCGTCCGGCAGCACGTAGGTCAGCTCGTCGGCCTCGACATGTCCCACGGTCGCGTCCCCTCGAAGGCGGCGGTCTCCTCGTGGTGGAGAGAAACCGCAGTTAGAACATTGGTCATACACTATGAACATTGATTACCCCGCTTCTCAAGCCATTAAGATCTCCGGAGTGGACGAGGCGGGGATCGGAGAAGCGTGAGCGCTACGCCGGGCAGGAGAACGCGGCGCCAGAGCGGTGAGGCGGCGCCGGGGGTGTGGCTGCGCCCCCCGCGCGCGGGCCGGGCCGAGCCGGTGGTCACCCTCGGGCGGATCGTGGCGGCGGCCGTGGAGCTGCTGGACGAGGAGGGGGCCGACCGGCTGACCATGCGCCGGCTCGCCGAGCGGCTGGGGACCGCCGCCACCACGCTCTACCTGCACGTCGAGACCAAGGACGACGTGCTGGACCTCGCGCTCGACGCCGTGTTCGGCGAGGTGCCCCTCCCGCCGGGGCCACAGGGCGCGTGGCGCGACGACGTCACCGCTCTGATCGCCGAGTGGCGCGCCACCATGCTGCGCCACCCGTGGTCGGTGAGGGTGCTGGACCGCCCCCTGCTGGGCCCCAACGTCCTGGCCCGCACCGAACACCTGCACGCCGTGCTGGCGGGGGCCGGTCTCACCGGCCCGCGTCTGACCGCCGCCGCGTACGCCCTGGCCAACTACGTCATCGGTTCCGCGACGATGCAGGTCGCCGGGGCGGGGTACGGCGAGGCCGAGTGGAAGCGGGCCGCCGACCTGCACGTGCTGACGCGCAGCGAGCTGTATCCGACTCTCGCCGCGCACGGGTCCCCGATGGGCAACGACTGGGACCCGGTGTTCACCACCGGGCTGGACTACCTGCTGGACGGCATCGAGTCGCGGATCCGCTGAGACGGGCGTCAGCGACCCCGCGCGGATTCCCGTTCACCTGGTGACAGGGCCGGAACGCGCGGCCGATACGCTCGCGGCCGGAAAGGGGGCGGGATGCTCTTCGCTGTCGCGGCCGTGTTCGGGCTCACCTGGTGGCTCGGGTGTTACGTGATCGCGCGGGATCCCCGGGAGCGCGGGCCGCGGCGGGCCGGTCTGGGGCTGCTGGCCTACGGTGCCGCGCTCGCGATCGCCCAGGTGCTCACCGACGTACCGGGGCCCGCGGCGGAGGTGCTGGGCGCGGTCGAGCTCATGCTGGTCCACCTGCCGGCGCTGCTGTGGACGGGGGCCGTGCTGACCCTCGTTCCCCGCGGTGAGCGGCTGGACCGGGCCTGGTCCAGGGGGCTCGTCCCGCTCACGCTCGTGGCGTTCGTGTGGCTGGCGGCGTCCGGCCCGGGGCCGGGGGAGAACCTCGCGGCGCGGGTGGTGATCGGGGTGTTGCTGCTGGGACCGCTGGCCGGGGTGCTGGTGCTGCTCGTGCGGGCCAGGCCGCCGCGGGCCGGGTGGCTGGCGGCGGTCGCCACGCTGTTCTTCGGGCTGGGGGCCGCGCTGCTCATGTTCCCGCTGTTCGGCCCGCCCGGCCTGCTCTCCGTCATCGCCGTCGACGTGGACATGGTCCTGCTGGGCGTGGCCATCGCGATGTCCAGCGCGTTCCAGGCGGGCGAGGCGCTCTGGCGCGACATGCTGCGGTCCCTGCTGGGGGCGGCGGTCGTGGCCGTCGCGTCCGGTGGCCAGGTCGCGCTGGCCGTCGCGCTCAGCGGGCCCGCTCCCGCCCTCTCGGCGCTGCTGTTCGGCGTGATCGCGGTGGCCGTCGCCGTACAGACGCTGGCCGGTCCGGTGCACCGGGCGCTGGACCGGATCGCCTTTCCCGGTGATCCGCGGATCCGCCGCGAGCGGGCCGAGCTGCGCGAGACGTCCGAGGCGCTGCCGCGTCGCGAGCAGGGTCCGCCGCCGCCGGACGAGGCCGAGTTCGTACGGCTGACGCGGCGCGCCCTGGCCAATTACGGGGATCTGGGCAAGCTCGCCAGCAGCCCGCTCGCGAACCTGCCGGTGATCGGGGCGCGGGTCGCCGGTGACAGCCCGCTGGAGCGGGCCGCCGAGCTGAAGCACCTGCTGCTGGAGAGCATCCAGCGGCTCAAGCCCCGCGAAGGGGAGTTCGGCACCAGCGAGGAGTGGCGGTTCTACAACGTCCTGTACTTCCCGTACGTCCGGGGGCTGCGTCCCTACCGGCGCGGGGCCGGCCGCGGCGGGCTCGCCGCGGCCGAACGGCAGGCGTTCGACTGGTTCGTCCGCGAGGTTCCCGAACGCACGCTCTACAACTGGCAGAACGCGGCGGCCAAACTCGTTGCGGATGATCTTCGCCGGGAGAACTGGCAGTGAATGGCAGTGCCATGTCTGCAGATGGCAGCGGGTGAGGCGGTGTGCTGAGCGTGTCGGAAGCCCCGACGCCTTCCGCGAAGCCGGAAGCCCGCGCCCTCGGCGAAGGAGACATCGATGAGCACGACCACCCTCACCTCCCGTACCCCTCTGCTCACCCGCGTGCTGTGGACGGACGCCCTCCTCACCGGAGGGTTCGCGCTCGGCCTGGCCGTCGCGGCGGCGCCGCTGGCCGATCTGCTCGCCCTGCCCGAGCCGCTGCTTCGCTGGGCCGGGATCGGGCTGCTGCCGTTCACCGCGTTCGTCGCCTACCTCGCCGGTCGCCCGGTCCCGCCCAGGGGAGGCGTCTGGACGCTGATCGCCGTCAACGCGCTGTGGGCCGTGGACAGCGTCCTGCTGCTGTTCACCGGCTGGGTGGATCCCAACCCGCTGGGCGTCGCCTTCGTTCTCGCCCAGGCTCTCCTGGTCGGCGCCTTCGCCGAGCTCCAGTACGTCGGGTTGCGCCGCGCCTGACCGCGCGTCGCCGGAGGTCCCGTCGTCGAAGGTCCCCGCCGCGCCCGGCACCGGCGGCGGGGCCTTTCCGCTCACCCGATGCGGATGACGTGTTTGCCGCGTACGCCGCCGGCCTCCAGTGCCCGGTGGGCCTCGGCGATGTCGGCGAGGGGACGGATCGTGTCGACGACCGGCCGCAGGTCCCCGCCCTCCACCAGCCGGGTCAGGTCGGCGAAGAGCCGGTGGGTGGGGTTTCCACTGAAGAACCGCACGCGCCGCGAACCGAACACGGTGGACGCGAGGATGTACGACAGGGACGAGAGGATGTGCCGGGAGTCGAAGGTGATCGTCACCATCCGTCCTCCCGGTGCCAGGAGCCGGCGGAAGGCGCCGAGCTCGGTGCCGATCGCGGTGTCGAGAACGACGTCGAAGGGGCCGAGGTCGGCCGGTCCGGTGGTCGCGTAGTCGAAGACCTCGTGGGCGCCGAGGTCCCGTACGAAGTCGAGGTTCCCGGCCCCGGCGAGCGCGGTCACGTGGGCGCCGTACGCCCGCCCGAGCTGGACGGCGACGCTGCCGACCCCGCCGCTCGCGCCCCGCACGAGCAGCCGCTCGCCCGCCCTGAGGCGGGCCTTGTCACGCAGGGCGGTGATCGACGTCGTGCCTCCGGCGAGCAGGGACACGGCCTGGGCCGGGTCGAGCCCCGCCGGGGCGAGGGCGAGCTGCCGGGGGCGGACGGCCACGAACTCGGCGGCGCTTCCGAAGGACGCCCGGGGCAGCGTCCCCCACACCCGGTCGCCCACCCTGAGGCCGGACATGGGGGAGCCCAGGACGGCGACCTCGCCGGCGAAGTCGATTCCCGTGCCCTTCGGGAAGCCCCGCCCCGTGACCAGGCGTATCTTCCCCGCCCTGCCCAGGAGCTCGCCCCCGTTCACGCCGGCGGCGTGCACGCGCACCAGCACCTCACCCGGCCCCGCGACCGGTTTGGGCAACGTGCCCTCGTACAGCACCTCCGGCGGTCCGTACCTGTCGTACCGGGCCGCGCGCATCTCAGTCACTGTCCTCGTCGTCCAATCTGTCCGGCCGGTCGCCGGGCTTGCGCATGGTCGTGATGTCGGCCGGGTCCTGGCGGCGCGTCGCGAGGGCATGCGGGCAGGGGTCATCGCGCCCGGGCACCTCGCTGATCGGACGAGGGTGCGGGCCGTGCCCACCGTCGTGTTCCCGCGGCCGCGACGGCCGTCACCAACCCAGGACGAACTCCGCACACCTGGGAAAAGTGGGCGGCGATTTCCACGTATCGCCAGGCTAACCGGCTAAACGGAAAGGGTGCTCCATTTGAGATAATGTGAGAAACATGTCTATCCATTCCTCTCGGATACCGCGTCCCGCGGACCCGTCCGGGCTCCGCGTGGACGCGCTGCACAACCGCAACCGCATCCTCGGGGCCGCCCGCGAGGCGTTCGCCACGCTCGGGCTCGGCGTGCCGATGGCCGCCATCGCCCGCCGGGCCGGTGTCGGGGTGGCCACGCTCTACCGGCGCTTTCCCACCCGGGAGTCGCTGATCACCGAGGTGTTCGCCGACCAGATGGAGGCGTGCGTGTCGGTCGTCGACGAGGCCCTCGCCGATCCCGACCCGTGGCACGGGTTCTGTACGGTCATCGAGAAGGTGTGCGCCATGCAGGCCGCCGACCGGGGATTCACCGCGGCGTTCCTGACGGCTTTTCCCGACGCGGTCGACCACGAGCGGGAACGCGTCCGCGCCGAGCGGGGCTTCGCCGAGCTGACACGGCGGGCCAAGGACGCCGGACGGCTGCGCGCCGACTTCGAGCCGGCGGACCTCGTGCTGCTGCTCATGGCCAACAGCGGCATCGTCGCCGAATCCGCCGAGGAGGCGCTCATGGCATCACGCAGGCTCGTCGCCTACCTGCTCCGGTCCTTCCAGGCCGATCCTCCCGGCAGGGCCGATCCCCTGCCGCCGGCGCCCCCGTTCGGGCTGCGCCACATGTACGGCCTTTCGCCGGCCCGCTCCGCCGGATAGTCGGCGCTCCCCGGAGGAGCCGGTGCTCCGGCCTTCAGGCCGGTGGTGAGGTCCGCGCGGGAGAGCCGTCAAGGCCCGAGCCTTCTCCAACGATCGGTGTTCGTCCTGCGCCCGTCCGGCGGCCCCGCGAGCCGCGGCCGGGGAGATCGAACAGCCAGGTGGCGCGCAGCTTCAGCAGCAACCGGTGGAAGGCCAGGCACAGCCACACCACGAGGGCGGTCAGGACGACCGGCTCGACGACGGCGAGCACGATCCGCAACCCGCCGTCCATGCCGGTCGACAGCGGCGGCACGAGGGCCAGGTGCAGCAGCGCGAGCAGGGGCATGTGGATGACGTAGACGGGCAGGGTGCGGCGCCCCAGCCCCGCTAGCGCGTTCCCGAGCGTGGCGCTGCGGCCGAGCAGCGCCGCGGCCGTCACGCCGAAGGCCGTCGCGACGGCGCAGACCACCGGCCAGACGCCGGGCCAGGCCCGGGCGCCGGTCATCGCGATCACCGCCAGACCCCCGGCGTAGCAGGCGCCGGTCAGGGCCAGGCGCCCCCAGCCCGCGGTGGCGGCCAGCCGCTCGACGAACGGCCGGAAGTACAGCCCGGCGAGGAAGAAGACGAGGTTCTGGTACAGGCCGCCGCGGTTGCCCGGCGTCTCCAGCAGCCCGGCCGACGCCACGGCCGACAGCACCAGCGCTCCTCCCAGCACCAGGACGGCCGGGACGCGGCGCGCGGCTTTGGCCAGGGCGAAGTACAGGGCGAGCGCGTAGAGGTACCACAGGTTGGACGGCGTGATCGTCAGCTGGGCCAGCAGATCGGCGACGTCGCCGGCGCGGGCGGTGTCGAAGGACGGCACGAGCGCCAGGACCGCGGTGTGGATCAGCAGCCACACCGCGTAGAGGTAGAGGAACCGGCCCACCTTCGAGCGGCGTACGACCCGCCACGGCCGGGTCACCGCGCCGGCGGCGAACATGCCGGAGATGGTGAAGAAGAGCGGCATGCGCAGCGGCAGCAGCTGCTCGGTCAGGGCGCCCCAGGCCCCCGGGATCGGCGGCGACACCCCCCAGTCGATCCGCAGGTAGTGCTTCACGACGACGTGCCAGAGCACCACGAGCAGGATGCACACGCCCTTGGCCACGTCGGCCCAGCGCGCGCGTTCCGGACCCTCGCCGCCCGCGGACCCCGGCTGCCGCGGGGTCCTGCCCGGGTCCGCGGCGCCGGTGAGCCGCTCCGGCGCGTCGGCGGGCGGCCGCCCGCCGTGCGATCGGCCGGCACGGTGCGCCGAGGTCGGCTCATCCGGGTGCGGCCGCTCCTGTCGCGGCACACCGCCGGCTTCTTCCTGGACACCGCGGGTACGGGCAGAGCGCATGGGGCGGGCACCTCCGGGGGACGGGCGCGCGACGGTCGCGCGCACCGGCCACCCTGGGCGGTGCGGATGTCCGTGCCGCCGGGACCGCGTATCCGGGGCCGCTCAGCTGTGCATCGGGTGTGTATCGGCCCGGAGGCCGCGCGTCTCCTCGGAAGCCGTGGAGGCCGCAGAGAACGCGGAGACCTCAGGAGCCTTCGAGGTCTCGAAGGCGGAGCGTGGCGACCGCGCCGCCGTCCGCGGCGTTGGCCAGGGTGAGGGTGGCGCCGATCACCTGAGCCTGGCCCAGGGCGATGGTGAGTCCCAGGCCGTGGCCGCGACCGCGTTCGGCCGTGCCGGTGCGAAAGCGCTGCGGCCCCTCCGCCAGGAGGACGCCGGGGAATCCGGGACCGTGGTCGCGCACGACGATCGTCGTGCCGTCCACGGTGACCTCGACCGGTGCGCGGCCGTGGCGGTGGGCGTTGGCGACGAGGTTGGCGAGGATCCGGTCGAGGCGGCGCGGGTCGGTCTCGGCCTGCGTGCCCCCGGCGGCCCCGGTGACCGTGAGCCGCGCCTGGAGCCCGGTCCTGGCCAGGCAGTCCTCGACGACGTCGCCCAGCGCCACGGGCCTGGGATCGGCGTGTTCGGCGCCCGCGTCGAGGCGGGATATCTCCAGCAGGTCCTCCACCAGGGCCCGCAGCACCCGCACCCGGTCCCTGACCAGGTCGGTGACCTCACCCTCAGGCAGCAACTCCGCGGAGGTGACCAGACCCATCAGCGGGGTGCGCAGCTCGTGGGCGACGTCGGCGGTGAAGCGCTGCTCGCTCAGCAGCCGCTCCCGTAGGCTGTCCGCCATCGAGTCGACGGTGGCCGAGATCTCGGTGATCTCGTCACCGCCCCGGCCGCCCTCCGCGGTCCGGGCGTTGAGGTCGCCGTCCGCGATACGCCGCGCGGTCCTGGCCACCCGCCTCAGCCGCCGGCTGGGCAGCTCGGCGGCCAGCGCCGCGGAGGGTACGACGACCCCGAGCGTGGCCAGCGCGGCCATCACGATGTGCCGGTCGAGCGCCTGCCGGCTGCGCAGCTCGACGCCCATGTCGATCTGTACGGCCACCACCTGGTCGCCGACGGGCTCGGCCGCCCACATCCAGGGGATGTCCGGGTTACGGTCGTCGTACCAGGTGCCGGCCTGCCCGGTGCTCCTGACCTGCTGGAGCAGCATGGGCGGGATGCGCTCCGGGTCGGATTCGCCGGTCCAGGCACCGCCAGGGCGCCGGTGGTCGTCCACCGCGGACACCAGGGCGGTCAGGGCCTGACCCCTGCCCATGGTCATGGAACGATCGAGGGTGCTCCGATGCACCAGCACCCCGACGGCCAGCGCCACCGCGCAGGAGGCCACGGTCACCAGCGCGGCGATCTTCCAGCGCAGCGACCTCCAGCTCGGCAGCCCGCGTGCCGGCCGGGCGACGGCGTGTCCCATCTCAGCGCCGCAGCTTGTAGCCGAACCCGCGGACCGTCTCGATCCGATCGGCGCCGATCTTCTTGCGCAGCCGCTGTACGCACAGGTCGACCACGCGGCTGTCACCGTCCCACCCGTAGTCCCAGACGTCGCGCAACAGCGTGTGCCGGTCCAGCACGATTCCCGGATGCGCCGCGAACTCCAGCAGCAGCCGCAGCTCGGTGGGGGCCAGCGTGACCGGCTCACCGGCCAGGAGCACCTCCAGGCCGCCGGTGTCGATGGTCAGATCGCCGAAGACCAGGTCACCGCCGGAGACGGGCTCCGGCGCGTGCCCGGGAACCGGGGCGAAGGTGGCCCGGCGCAGCAGCGAGCGGATCCTGGCCACCAGCACGGACGTGTCGACCGGCTTGACGACGTAGTCATCGGCCCCGGCCTCCAGGCCCGACACCACATCCAGCGCGTCACCCCGCGCGGACATCATCAGGATCGGGACCGTGCTGGACTCCCTGACCCTGCGGCACAGCCCGATGCCGTCCAGGCTCGGCAGCATCACATCCAGCAGCAGGAGATCGTGCCGCCCGTCCCGGAAGAGTTCCAGGCCGGTCAGGCCGTCGCCGGCCACGGACACCTCGTAGCCGTAGCGCTCCAGCGCCATCGAGACCGTCTTGCGGATCACCGCGTCGTCCTCGACGAGCAGCACGGTGACAGAAGTCGCCGGGGCGCTATCGACCCTAAAATCGAACATATCTCCCCAAATGCGGCGGATGGCTCACCTAGGACACCATAATCTCTCTTCACGGCGGCGCCGCGCGGGACGGATCGATCGCCTCCCTCGCCGGTCGCGGGAACACCATGCGGGACGGATCGATCGCTTCTCGTACCGGATGGCCGGGCGTCCTCGGGCCCGCGCGAAGACCGGGATCCCGCAGGGGCGAAACGGCGGTCCAGCTGCCGGAACACCCGTTGACACCATGGTTCGGGAAGATCAGCCTTGTGGCGTGGATTCCGACGGCGTGATTTCTCCGCGATCCGATCTCGAACCGGCCCGGGCGGGAATCGACGATCCGGCCCCGGCGGCACGGGTACGGCCGCCGTCCGGGCCGGGTGTGGCGGTGGCCGGGCTGCCGCGGCGTGCGGTCGTCGTGGAGTTCGCCGGTGCGCGGGGTGGGGTGGCTCCGCTGACCTGGGGTCAGGCGTCGATCTGGCGGCTGACCACGTGGCGGGGTGATGATGATCCCTATTTCAACATGCCCTGGACGTTGCCGGTGTACGGCAGGCGTGATCTCGATGTGGTGCTGGGGGCGGTGCGGCGGTTGTTCGAGCGTCACGAGACGTTGCGGACGAATTTCCGGCCGGGTGCCGATGGCGTGGTGCAGCAGGTGGCGCGTTCGGGGCGGCTGGTGGTCGAGGTGGTCGAGGGCGGGGACGCCAGGCCGATGGCGGTGGTCAGGGAGGTGGCCGAAGGCTTGGCGGCGGAGGTGTTCGACTACGCGGGCGAGTTGCCGGTGCGGTGCGCGGTGGTGACGGTGGAGGGGCGGCCTCGGGCGGTGGCGTTCGGGGTGTCGCACCTGGCGGCCGACGGGGGCGCGCTGGATCTGCTGGCGGCCGATTGGCGTGCGCTGCTGGCCGGGACCGAGGGGCCCGATCCGGGGTGGCAGCCGATGGATCAGGCGCTCTTCGAGCGGGAGGGGGCGGGGGCCGAGCGGGGGGAGCGGGCGTTCCGGCACTGGCGGGCGGTGCTGGAGGAGGCGCCTCGCTCGATGTTCGACTATCCGCCGGTGGTGGCGGAGGAGCCGCGGTTCATCCGGGTGCGGATGGAGTCGGTGGCGCTGGGGGTGGCCGCGGAGGTGCTGGCGGCGCGCCGGCGGGTGAGCTCGGCCAGTGTGCTGACCACGGCGAGCGCGGTGCTGCTGTCGGCGCTGACCGGGCATCGCCGGGTGGTGATGCAGCTCATCGCGGCCAACCGGCATGATCCGCGGATCGGTGTGCTGGTGGGCCCGGCCGCCCAGGACGGGATCTTCACGCTGGACCTGCCGCCCGGGGGGACGTTGGCCGAGGCCATCCGGACCGGGCACCGCCAGGCACTGACCGCCTACCGCCATGCGCTCTACGAACCGCTGAGGCTGATGGCGATGCGCGAGGAGCTCGGCCGCGAACGGGGCGGGCCCATCGACCTGTCGGCCTACTTCAACGACACGCGGGGCGGCGGCGACTGGCCCGACCTGCCCGCGGTGGAACCGCCGGGAGATCCCGCCGCGATCGCCGCCCTCACCGCGCGGACCACCTTCTCCCCGGCCGGCTCCTGGGAGCACGTGGACGCCACCACGGTCCAGTTCATCACCGGCCAGGCCAGGGACGCCTGCGAGCTCCACCTGCTGGCCGACACCGCCTACCTGCCCCGGACCACGGTGTACGCGCTGCTGCGCGGGATGGAGACCCTGCTGGTCCGCGCGGTCGCCGCCGACGTCCCCCTCGACACCGTCGCCGGCCTGTGCGGCATCACCCCGGTCGAGCGTCCCCTCGGCCGGGAACGTTCCCGAGCCGATGCCGCCGAGGACCCGGCGAAGGCGCCGGACGCGTCCGCACCCGTCGTGGCAGGGACGACCGGCGGGTGATCCGAGGGCCCTTCCGAGCTTGAAGGGCGAAGGCGAAACCGTCCCGCCGGGGCGGTTTCGCGTCGCCTTCGCGTCGCCGGTGGAACGATGCCGCCGTTCGCCGGGCCGCTTGCTCCGGGTGATTGCCACGCCTAACGGAAATCTCTGGATACTCCATGACCTTCCGGTCAACCCGGGGCGTGGCTCAGGGAGTGTCAGGGGTGGCTTTCACCGACGAGAGGAGACCGGGTGGACGCGGATTTCGTGGACTTCGTGCGACATCGGGGAGACCACCATCTGAGAACGGCGGTCCTGCTCACCGGCGACTGGCACACGGCCGAGGACCTGGTGCAGTCCTGCCTCGGCAAGCTGTACCGGGTGTGGCATCGGCTGGACACCAGCAGCGAACCGGACGCCTATCTGCGCCGCATCATGGTCAACACCTATCGATCCTGGTGGCGTGCTCGGTGGCGCCGTGAGATCCCGCGCGCCGATCTGCCCGATCTGCCCGGCCCCGGGGACGCGGGGGAGGATCGGGCGGTGGCGGAGGAGGTCCGGAACGCGCTGGTGAGGCTGCCGGTCAGGCAGCGGACCGCTCTGGTGCTGCGCTTCTTCGTGGACCTGCCGGAAACGGAGGTCGCCGAGCTGATGGGCTGCTCGACGGGAACGGTCAAGACCCACACGCACCGCGGTCTGCGGGCGATGCGCCGGATGATCTCGCCGGACACGATGGTCAACCGAACCGAGGCGGAGGGGAGTGGGATCCGGTGAGACACCGACACGAGGAGCCGTTCATGAACGAGAAGGAACTGCGCGCACTGCTCGTCAGGGCCACCGAGGATCGGCCGGCAGGCATCGACCTCATGCCGGCGATGCCGGCACCGGCGGCGCCGAGGCGCGGCCCGGCCCGGGTCCTGGCCCCGATCGCCTCGCTGGCCGCCGCGGCGGCGGTGGGGATGGTCGCGCTGCTCCTGCCCGTGAGCCAGTCCTCGGCGCAGGCCCAGGTGGCCGCCGCGGCCGAGAACACCAGCCGGGAGAGCTATCGGATTCACGGCACCAGCGGTGCCAAGACGTTCGACGGTGCCTTCGCCCCCGCCCAGCGCGTGGGTGTCATCACGAGGGCCGGGGACGGGGCCGAAACCCGGTTCGTCGGCGATCTGATGTACGTCCGGCAGCAGCGCGAGGCGAAGTGGATGGTCTCTCCGCGCGTCGATGCGGAGTTGAAGAGCGCTCCGCAGGCCGTCGCCCTGGTCAAGCTCGCTCCGCTGGACCCCCAGGCGGCCCTGCAACGACTCCGTTCGGCCACTGACGTCCGTGAGGACGGCTCCGCCTCCGGCCAGGGCTGGACCGGCCAGAGGTTCACGTTCTCGCTGGAGGACACGGGCGAGCCCGGTTTCA
The DNA here is from genome assembly GCF_051918855.1 of Streptosporangium sp. H16. Taxonomy (NCBI): domain Bacteria; kingdom Bacillati; phylum Actinomycetota; class Actinomycetes; order Streptosporangiales; family Streptosporangiaceae; genus Streptosporangium; species Streptosporangium sp. H16. The sequence goes on along the minus strand of NZ_JBPXMD010000043.1, from coordinate 5,819 downwards.
AGGAGATCACCGACAGGCCGGTGGAGATCACCGGAGCCGTGAGCGTGGACGACCAGGGACGGGTCCGGCGTCTGGAAGTCGTCTTCGGCGACATCGGCCAGCGAAACGTCCTGGACTTCGGGGACTTCGGCACCCCGGTGACGGTCACGGCCCCGCCCGCCGACCAGGTGGAGCAGCTACCGGCCGACAAGCAGGACCACAAGGTGGACCGGGTACCGGCGGGCGCGCCGGACCGTAAGCCGGCCGAGGAGTCGATCGTCAAGCCGGACCAGGAACCGGCGGGCGCGCCGGACCACAAGCCGACCGAGGAGCCGATCGTCAAGAACCCCTGACCGGCTGTCCGGCATCCATCGGCCGTGTGCCCGGGCCGGGGCGATATCGCCCCGGCCCGGGCACACGGGGTCCGGCGGCTCACATGTGGCGTAGCCGATCGCGGAGGGTGCGCGCGACCTGTGCCATGAGCGCCTCGGCTCCGGGCTGGCTGGCGGCCGGCACGCGGGACTCGGTGAGCACGGCGACGCCGAAGACCTGGCCGTCGGCGTGCTCGACGACGCCGACCTCGTGGCGGAGGTTGAGAAGCGTCCCGGTCTTGGAGGACCACTTCGAGGCGTCGGAGGTGAAATCGGGTGCCAGCCGGTGCCGCAGGATGTTGTCGGCCATGAGGACCCGCACGCGCTCGGCGACGCCCGGGTCGATCGCGGACGGCGTCCACAGTGCCCGCAGGAGGTCGATGAACGCTCGCGCGGACCCCGAGCTCGCGCGCGTCACGTCGAGTTGCGGGATTCGATGCCCCCGCCCGGCCGTCCCCGCTTCGATGGCGAGGAAGTGGGCGAGGTGGGCGTCGGCCGGGCCGAGGCGTTCCACCGGGGTGTCGACGAGTTCCTGGATGGTGTGGCGGACCGTGATGCCGCGCAGCCCCAGCCCGTGCAGCACCGCCGAGACCTCGGCGGGCGGGATGAGGGCGAACAGCGCGTCCGCCGCGGTGTTGTCGCTCAGGGAGGTGCTGAGGTAGAGCAGGTCGTCGACGGCGATCCTGGCCGGATGCCGGAACCTGCTCAGCCCGGTCGGCCCCGGAGTGGTGATCCCGCCCGGCCGCACGAGGATCTGCGTGGAGCCGTCGAGCTCGCCCTTCCGGATGCGTTCGAGCGTCGCGATGGCGAGCGGAACCTTGACGAGCGAGGCGATCGGGAACTCGAGGTCCGGCTCGATGCCGACCTCGTCACCGGAGTGCAGGTCACGGACCAGGAACGATCCGCGCAGCCCGGCGTCGTCGAGCGTCCGCCGGAGTTCGCGGATCAGGCTCTCGACCTTGATGGTGTCCCTCCGTCCTGTTCGCGCGCGCCGAGACAGCGGGCGATCGCGTGCCACAGCCGGGTCCTGACGCGCTCCGCGTCGTCCCCGACGGCGGCCGACACCTCGAAGCCGCGGGCGAGGTGGACCTCGCCGATCGGGCGCCAGTGTAGCCCGAGCTCCTCGGCCTGCCGGACCGAGCACAGGAGGAGATCCGCCGAGCCGAAGACCTCCGCCGCGGCGGAGGTGAGCGTGGCCGCGACGACGACCTGCGCGGGCTGGAGGCCGACGGCGTCCCGGATCCGGAACATCCGGTCGCGGATGTGGGGGACGTCGTCCTCGGGCTGGATCCAGATCCGGCTTCTTCGCGACGACCGCGCGGCGCGGCCGGCCCGGAGGGTCTCGACGTAGACGGCTGCCACCGGGAGATCCGTGGCACCGGCGAGGCCCAGCTGTACGGACCAGGTCGCGTCGCCGGGCGGCGTCACCGTGAGGGCGGCGCGAACCTCGCGAGATCGGACGAGTTCCGCCCGTTCGGCCGGGGCGGCGGCGTGGAAGTCGAGGTGGATGTCGTTGCCGAGGGCCTCCGCGCCGAGGTGCGCGAGGTCGCGAACGGTGCAGATGTCGGGAACGGCGAGACGCAGGGGATTGAGCCTGGCCCGTTCTGCCTCGTGCTCCATGTCGTCGGCCAGGCGGACGAGACGCTTCGCCGACGGAAGCATGTCGCGGCCGAACTGCGTGAGCATCGCCCCGCGCGACGACCGATCGAACAACCGCTCCCCGAGGTGCTTCTCCAGGGCGGCGATCCGGCGGCTCGCGACCGACTGCGGCACGCGCGTGGCCGCCGCACCCTCCGTGAAGCTTCCTTGATCGCTCACGTTGACGAACGCTCTCCAGGCTCCAAGGACGTCCACGAGGCAAGTTTATGCCATTTCAGCATTAAGTCGCCTTTTCCATCCTTGATGGCATCGGGTCCCGGTGACAGGCGGCTGTCACCCGGGGACACGTTCCAGGCGGGCTGGAGATCGCACGCGGGATCGCCCACGTTGGGGCCGCCGAAGTCGATGACCGCGGACAGGCGGCCGTCGACGACGAGCGGGTTGCCCGGCAGCAGGTCGCCGTGCACCCAGACCTCCGGCCGGGAGCCGGGAATGAGGAGAGCGAGGGGAAGGGGGCCAGGGCCGCCCCCTCCAGGGGCGGGGTCAGCGGGCGGCGGCGGCCACGGCGGCCACGATCGCCTCGGGGGTCGCCGGCACGGGTGTGCCCTCGACCAGGACGGTCGGCGTGGCGCTCACCCCCCGCTCGATGGCCTTCCGCGTCACGTAGGCGGTCCAGTCGAGGTAGGCGCCGTCGCGCACGCACTCGCCGAACGCCGGGCCGGTGAGCCCGGCCGGGCCGCCGAGTTCGATCAGCTCGTCGTCGGTGAGTCCCGGTCCTTCCTCGGGGGGCTGGCCGGCGAAGAGAGCGCGGGTGTACTCGACGAATCTCCCGCCGTCCGCGGCGCAACCGGAGGCCGCCGACGCGCGGGAGGAGTACCGGGTGGTCGACAACCTGTCCAGGAAGCCCATCGGGTGACACACCAGGCTGATCGCCCGCTCCCTCACCATCCCGTTCAGTGTCGGCCCGGACGTCTGTTCGAACGTCCTGCAGAACGGGCACAGGAAGTCGATGTAGACGTCAACGGTGACCGGGCCCGCACCGACGACGATGCCGTCCCCCTCGTCGGAGGCACCGGCCGGCACCCGGACGGGCGCCGTCGCCCGCTGTGGTCGCGTGCTCATGAGGTCCTCCTCGCGATGTTCGGGGAGAGACCCGGACCCGTGCGCCCGAGGACTCCCCTGTTCCTACCCACCCCCGGGGCGCCGCAGCTTAAGAGCGGTCAAAGCCGGAATCATGGATCGGGCTTCGCGCCGCTCCCGGCACCGGCTTCTCCGGGGGCTCTCCGCGGCGGGCCTTCACCGGCTCGGAAACCTGTTTGTCACCGGCACCGCTCCTCCAGGAGGATCAGGTTCTCATGAGCCGTCCTGTCATCTCGGAGATCCCGACCGGCCCCGTGGCCGTCCCGGGCGTCGTCGCGGCGCTCGCCGGTGATGACACCGTCACCCCGGTGTGGCGCAACGAGCTCGGCGGCCTGACGTTCCGCCTCGAAGGCGGGCACGGTGCCACTAGATACGTCAAGTGGGTCTCCGCGGGCACCCCGGAGATCGACCTCCCCGGCGAGGCGGAGCGGCTGATCTGGGCGCGGCGATGGGTGACCGTCCCGCGGGTCGTCGAGCACGGCACGGACGCCGACGGCGCGTGGCTGGTCACGGAGGCGGTTCCCGGCCTCTCGGCGGTGGATCCCCGGTGGAGCGTCGACCCGGTGACCGCGGCGGCCGCGATCGGCCGGGGGCTGCGCCTGCTCCACGACGCGCTGCCCGTCGACCTGTGCCCGTACGACTGGAGCGTCGACCGGCGGCTCGTCCGTGCCGACGAGCGCATCGCCGGCGGCGAGGGGCCGGCCGACCGGTTTCCCGAGCACCGGCACCTGGACCTCGCAACGGCCCGGGCGCGCATCGGCGAGCCGCCCGCCGTCGACCGCCTCGTCGTCTGTCACGGGGACGCGTGCGTCCCCAACACCCTGCTGCACGACGACGGCACGTTCGCCGCGCACGTCGACCTGGGTTCGCTCGGCGTGGCCGACCGGTGGGCGGACCTCGCGGTCGCGGTGTGGAGCATGGAGTGGAACTACGAGCCGGGCTACGACGGCGTCGTGTACGACGCGTACGGGATCGCCCCCGACCCGGAGCGCATCGCCTACTACCGTCTGCTCTGGGACATGGCCTGACCGGCCCCGGCCTGGATCGCCCGGCGAGCGCCCGGCACGGCGGCCACGCCCGTACGGGTTCCGCCGCCCGGGGCGGGCCGGGATCGCCGGATCCGCGCAACCGGTGGAGCGTAAGCCGTAAACAATCCGTAAACGGGTTCCGCCACGCTGAAGGCACATCGAAGCAGCGGGCCGGACGGGCCGCCACCCCCGAGGAGCAGAACATGAGCAAGGTCGTCGCAGTCATCTACATCTCGATGGACGGCGTCGTGGAGGAGCCCGCCTGGACCGGCCCGTACTGGAACGACGAGCACGCCAGGTTCCAGAGCGGCCAGCTGCACGCCAGCCGGGCGCTGCTGCTGGGACGCAAGACCTACGACGGCATGTCGCAGGCCTGGCCGAAGATGGAGGGCACGCCGGGGGCCGAGCAGATGAACAGCCTGCCCAAGTACGTCGCCTCGACCACCCTGCGCGACCCCGAGTGGAACGCCACGGTGATCGAGGGGGATGTCGCGAGGTCGCCAGGCTCAAGGCCGAGCACGGCCAGGACCTGCTGATCTACGGCAGCGGCGAGCTGGTCGCCTACCTGATCGAGCACAGGCTCATCGACGAGCTGAAGCTCTTCCTGCACCCGGTCGTGGTCGGCTCCGGCAAGCGGCTGTTCCCCGACGGCGTCACCACCTCCGCCTGGAAGCTGGCCGGCACCGCGGCCTTCAGCTCCGGCGCCATCGTCCTGGACTACCGCCCGGCCGACTGACCATCGCCTCCGGGCGCGGGACCGGCCCGCTTCTCCGCTTCCCGCGCGACACCGAGCCGGCGGGACCGTGCTCACCGGCGCCCAGGCGCGGTCCCCGGCTCCGCGCCGTCGTCGCGGCCCCCTCGGGCGCGGGTACGCGCACGCGACGCAGGGAGGGCCGGGTACGCCGGCCCCGGTGTGGGTCTTCCCGGCTGCGGCTCAACGGGTTCGGCGCGGGTGACGGACCGAAGGCGACACCTCTCAGGACGGCACTCCGTAGCGGGTGGCGATGGCGGTGGCACGGTCGCGCAGGGAGTCGCGCAACCACTGCGGGGCCAGGGCCTCCGCGTTCGTGGCGAGCTGCCACAGCGCCCATTCGGCGTGTCTCGGATCCTGGAAGGTCACCTCCAGCCGCAGCCGGCCGTCTGGATCGGCTTCTTGGGCGTGGACGGCCAGCGCGGTGCCCACCAGGTCCTCCCGCCGCGCAGGGTCCACCCGTACCAGCACGGTGACCTGGTCGCCGCCGGTCCGGAACCGGGTGCTGCGTTCCTGCCAGGCCCGGTCCAGATCGACCCGGTCCGGTCGCTGCGCGGGCTCGGCGAGTTCCTCGGCGGCCAGGAGCCGGGACAGCCGGTAGGTGCGGTCCGCGCCGGACCTCGTGGCCAGCAGGTAGCCCCGGTCGCGTACGGTGACCAGGCCGATCGGGTCCACCGTGCGCCACTGCGGGGTCTGGTCCACGGCCGCGTAGTGGATGCGCAGCTTGTGCCCGGCGAACACCGCGCGCAGGACCTCGGCCGCTATGGCGTCGGACACCTCCTCGTCGGCCGGCCGACGAGAGAGGAGGTCGGTCTCCGGGTCGACGAGCAATCGCCCGGCCGCGCCGGCCGCGGTGTCCCGATAGCTTTCCGGCAGCGCGTCGACCACCTTGAGCATCGCCGAAGCGAGCGCCGAGCCGAGGCCGAACGCCTGCGCGCCGCGCCGCGATCC
>NZ_JBPXMD010000042.1:0-51448 GCF_051918855.1 Streptosporangium sp. H16 | reverse complement strand
CCACCGGTAAGCGGTGATCGGATGGACACCCCGCGCCTTAACCCACTCTTTCACGATCACTCACACATCCTGATACACGCTCCACCACCAACTGCTTCCAACCCCTCGCGCGGCACCGCCCCCGCGGGAACCCGCCGCGCTCCCCGGCGGCCTCGAAGACGTCTCCGGTTCTCAGGCGGCCCCGTCCCCGGCGTCGCCGGAAGGCCGGACGCGAGCGTCGATCCCGTGCGGTGGCGCCGCTGATCCCGGCGCGGTAGTTCCGCCGCCTCCCCTGCTCCTCGCGGCGTAGCCGAAAGAACCTCCCCGGGCACCACGACCGCGGGCCGTCGCAGGGGCGACGATCGCAGCCCACGCTCGTTCGGGGGAACCCTCCGGCCCGCCCCGACCCGGTGTGCTCCGGGCACACCCCTCCGGCAGCGCGGCCGTCAGCGAAAGGACGCTCAATGACCTCACTCTTCCGCCACATCACCCCGGTGCCGCCCGAGACCGCCACCGGGCAGGTGGCCGCCGTCTACGACCAGGTCAACGCCGAGTTCAGCAGCATCGGCCCGGCGGTCATGATGATGTCCCCCGCCCCCGAACTGCTCGCCCCCGGCTGGGCTCTGCTGCGCGAGTCGCTGCTGGCCGGGTCCGTCCCCCGCCGGCACAAGGAGGCCGTGGCGGTCTCCGTCTCCCAGGTCAACCGGTGTGAGTACGACATAGCCGGACATATGGTCTTCCTGGAGCTGTCCGGGGGAGGCGACGTCGCGCGGGCGCTCCGCCGCGGTGACGACCCGGCGGACGAGGACGCCGCGGCCGTCGTCCGGTGGGCGAGGTCCACCGGCGCCCCGGGCTCGCCGGCCCCGGGGGCACCGGGGGCACCGGGGGCACCGCCCGTCCCCGAGGCGCTCGCCCCAGAGTACGTCGGGACCGCGCTGGCGCTGCACTTCGTCAACCGCATGGTCCTGATACTGCTCGCGGAGCACCTGCTTCCCGGCGGCATGCGGGAGTCGGACACCGCACGCCCCTTCGAGGGCGCGCCGATCGCCCGCGCCGTCGAGCGGCGCCGCTCCGGCGACGGCCTTCTCCTGCTGAAGGACGGCGAGGCCGGGCCCGCACCCGCCTGGGCGGGGAAAAGTACCGTCGGACCCGCGTACGCGGCGCTGCGGGACTCGGCGGCGAAGGGCGGGTTCCTGCTGTCCGAGGACGCCCGCGCGGCGGTACGCGACACCGTCGGCCGTCACCTCGGCGGATATCTCCCCGCCGACGACGGGTGGCCCGCCACCTCGCTCGACGCGCTGTCTCCCGGCGACCGCGCCGGGGCGACCCTGGCGATCCTCGCGGCGCTGGCGCCGGACCAGGTCACCGAGGACGACGTCGCCCGCTGGCGTGGCGACCGGTACAGCGACCACTGCCTGCTGCACCTGCTCGCCTTCGGCGCGATGATCGCCGTCGAGCGCGTCGAGGCGGGCATCGGCCGGGCACCGGCCACCGGCTGAGCGGCATTTCCAGAAATTTCTGGGTCTGGGAGAAATGATGCCGGCGCCTTCGACATGGATGGGTGTCCACGATCCCCACCAGAGGAGGCGTCCTGCCATGGGAACCGCCCGTGCTTGACGACCGAAGAGCCCGGTTCGAGCAGGTCTATCTCGACACGTACGAACGGATCCTCGGCTACGCGATGCGCCGCTGCGACTCTCCGGAGGACGCGGCCGACGTGGTGGCCGAGACGTTCGAGATCGCGTGGCGCCGGGTGGACGACCTGCCACCCGGCGAGCAGGCGAGGCTGTGGCTGTACGGCGTGGCGCGCAACGTCCTCGCCAACCACCGGCGGGGCCGGATCCGCCGTCACGCCCACCAGACGGCGCTGCGCGAGGACGTCGCCGATCTGTACGCCCACGCCGCCCCGCCCGCGGAGGGGATGGAGCTCAGGGCGATCGGACGGGTCTTCCGTGAACTGTCCGACGGCGATCGCGAGGTGCTGTCGCTCGTGGCCTGGGAGGGCCTGGACGCCGGAGAGATCGCGTCCGTCCTGGGCCGTTCCCGCAACGCCGTACGCATCCGGCTCCACCGGGCCCGCCGGCGCTTCTCGCACGGGCTGGCGGAGGCCGGGATCGAATTCACCCCGATGAGCCGGGCCGAACGGGTCCCGACGTGGAGGTCCTCGTGAAGAACACCGATGAGCGGGTGAGCCCGCCGCCCCGCGTCCGCGACGACGAACTGGCCGGTCAGGTGTCCGCGGCGGGGGCGAGGGCACTGTTGGCGTCGATCGTGTCCGAATCCGGGTCCGAATCCGGGTCCGAGGTCGCCGCGGCCTCGCCGTCGCACCGCCGGTCGTGGAGACCGCGCCTGGTGACCGGGGCGCTCACCGCCGGGGTGCTCGTCGCCGCACTCGTCGCCGGCCCCGGCCTGCTGCGCGACGGGAGCGCCACGAGCTACGCGAACTCCGCCGTCGACATCGCGCTGGACGGCGAGCAGTACGTCGCCCGCATCAAGGACCCGTTCGCCGACCACGCCGAGTACACCGAGGCGTTCCGCGCGGTCGGCCTGGACGTCACGCTGCGCCCGGTACCCGTCTCGCCGGGCAGCGTCGGAGAGATCATGGGAATGATGATCTCGGGTGACGACGGACCCGACACGGGGACGCCGCCGGATCCCTCCGGTCCCCGGTTCGGCGGTGTCCCTCTCTCGATGGAGACGGCTCCCGGGAGATGCGAGCCGGGCAGGGACGCCGGGTGCGTGATGGTGATGCGGATTCCCGCCGGCTTCACCGGCAGGGTGGACGTCAGGCTCGGGCGCCAGGCGAGGCCGGGAGAGGAGTACGCGAACTTCGACCTGGCCATGGCCCCCGGCGAGATGTTCGCCGGGGTCCGGCTGAGGGACGGCCGCCCGGCGGAGGAGATCCTGGCCGAGGCGCGGAAACGCGGCCTGGCCGCGGTGTTCAGCCTCATCCGGGTCGACGCGAAGACGGGCGGGCTGTCCTTCGAGCCGCTCCCCGCCGGCCGGGTCGGACGTGACTGGACCGTCTGGAACGCCTGGCAGGTGAAGGCCGGGGTGATCCGGCTGCTCGTCACGCCCGGGCGATCGGCCGAGAACCCGTTCTACAACGGAAGCGCGCCACCGCCCGCCTCCTGACCGCGCCGGCGGCCGGCCGTCACCTCACACCGGGCCTCACACCGGGCCTCACACCGGGCCTCGCACCGCGATCTCGTGCCCGCGCAGCGGTGCCGTGCAGGCGTCGCACGTCAGCCGCGTGCGGAAGTCACTCCCGCACGCCCGGTGGGTGTGGACCAGGGCGGGCCCCTCGGCCGCCCGGAACCACCGCTGCCCCCAGTCGATGCCGGTCATCGTCACGGGGAAGAAGGCGCGTCCCTTCTCCGTGAGGTGGTAGCCGGGCCAGTCCGGCCGTCCGGCGCCGGGCACCTGCTCGAAGACGCCGAGCCCGCAGAAGACCCGGAGCCGGTCGGCGACGATGGTGGGCGGGGCGCCCAGGCGCTGCTCGAAGTCGCGGAAGCGGTGCAGTCCCTGGAAGGCGGCGCCCAGGATCGCCGCCGACCAGCGGTTGCCCACCAGCGCCATCGTCTCGGGGAACATGCCCGCGCCGCCGTCTGCGGTGGAGCCGGAGCGGCGGCGGGTCGTGGCGGCGGGCACCGAGCGTTCCCAGGTGCCGCTCGGCCCGAAACCGCCGACGACGTCGCGAGGCCGTACGGAGCGCGAGCAGGCGGCGCAGGTGAGGACGGGCAGGAACTCCCGTCCGCAGGGCCGGTGGACCATCCTGGGCAGCGACTCCTGGTGCTCGGGCACCCAGCGCGACTCCCACGCCCACACCGACAGCAGCATCGGCCACAGGTCCCGTCCCCGCCTGGTCAGCCGGTACTCGAACCGCCTGGCCCCGCTCTGGTACTCGACCCGCTCGAAGACGCCCATCTCGGTGAGGAACGCCAGCCTCCGGGTCAGCACGGCGTGCGAGATGGGCAGCTCCTGCCGCCACTCCCCGTAGCGGCGCACCCCGAGCAGCGCGTGGCGCAGGATCAGCAGGTTCCACTCGTCGCCGATCAGCCCCAGGGTGAGGCCGACGGCGTTGGTGTGCCCCGGGGGAAGCCGCGTGGGACGGTCCGCGGGGTGCACGAGCACGCGCGTCCCCCGCGGCCCACCGTCCCGGGTGCCCTCCGTCTCGGCCTACCCGGCCCCGACGACGAAACCGACGGTCGTGGTGGTGCTGCCGCCGATGTTGAGCGTGCCGAACCGGCGCGCCCCCTCGACCTGGTAGGCACCGGCCCGGCCGGTGACCTGGCGGGCGGCGTCGAGGAGCATCCGGACCCCGGTGGCGCCGACCGGGTGGCCGCCGCCGATGAGACCGCCGCTCGGGTTGACGGGAATGCGCCCGCCGATCTCCAGGTCGCCGTTCTCGATGGCCTTCCAGCTCTCACCGGGTCCGGTGATGCCGAAGTGGTCGATCGCGGCGTACTGCGACATCGTAAAGCAGTCGTGCGTCTCGATGCCGTCGAGGTCGTCGACGCCGCCGACACCCGCGCGGGAGAACGCGTCGAGCACCGTGTTGCGCACGTGCGGCAGCACGTACGGCTCGTCGCGGCTGCGCTCCAGCTTCGCCGCCAGCGGGAGCCCGACGGTCCGGTGCCCCCAGCCGAGCACCCGGGCGAGGCGGTCCTCGCGCGCGAGCCCGGGGTGGCGGGACAGGAAACGCTCCCCGACCAGCACCACTCCGGCGCCGCCGTCGGTGATCTGACTGCAGTCCGTACGCCGCAGCCTGCCCTCCACCACCGGGTTGGCCTCGTCGTCGGCGGCGAAGGCGGCCTCGGTGAACGTCCACCCGCGCGTCTGCGCGTTGGGATTGGCCCTGGCGTTGCGGAGGTTGAGCTCGGCGACGGCGCGCAGGTGGGCGTCGTCGAGGCCGTAGCGCCGGTCGTACTCGTCGGCGAGGGCGCTGAACATGTGGGGCCACACGAACTTCGCGTCCTGCCCCTCGTGGCCCACCCACGCGGCGGCGCCGAGGTGCCCGGCGGCGAGGTCGCCGGGCACGGTGCGCTCCAGCTCCAGGCCGAGGACCAGGGCGCAGTCGTAGCGCCCGGACTCGATGTCGGCCATCGCGGCCAGCGCGGCGACGCCGCCGGAGGCGCAGGCCGCCTCGTGCCTGGCTGAGGGGACCTCCCACAGCCCGGGCTCGACGGTGGCGGGCATGCCGCCCAGCTGCCCCTGCCCGGTGAAGAGCTGGCCGAAGGCGTTGCCGACGTGGATGACGTCCACGTCGGAGGCGGCGAGACCGGCGTCCTCGAGGGTGCCGCGCACGACCTCACCGGTGAGCTCGTCGAACCCCTGACCGGCCCGCGACCAGTTGCGGGCGAAGTCACTCTGGTAGCCGCCCAGGATCCATACCGCGTCCGGCACGGGCGCCTCCTCGCTGAGATCCGTCTGCTGTCCGCCTCTTACTACAACAAGAAGAGTGTGCGGTCAACGCGCCTCGGACCGTTCTTCCAGGTCCGTACGGGAAAGTCCCTCGGCCGGCTTCACGGACTCCCGGATCCTCGGCGAGGGCCCCGGCGTCAGGTGGCCGGGTGCGGACGTCCGGGTGCGGGCGTCTCAGATGGAGGGCGGCACGGCCGACAGCATGTCGAAGCGGCGGTCGCCCTCGTACAGGGGCGTCTGCGTCTGCAGGGGCGTCGAGAGGGACGCGGGCAGCGGGTCGTACAGAGGCGTCGGGGTCGGTGCCGGCAGGGGTGGCGGTACCGAGCTCAGCGACCTGTTCCCGCTCTCGTAGAGGACGGCGTACAGCCCGCTGATCAGGCGCCGCACGTCCCGCTCCGGCCGGACCACCAGGCGCATGAACTGGCTGGTCATGCCGAGTTTGTCGCCGCACTCGCGGACGAAGAGGTTGTGCTCGTCGAGCAGCTGGTCGCGCAGCGCGGCGCCGTCCCTGCCGCCGGGGAGCCGTACCAGCAGGAAGTTGCCCTGGGAGGGGAAGACGGTGAGGCCGGGGACCCGGGTCAGCTGGTAGCGCATCGACTCACGGTCCAGGGCGAGCAGCCGGAGGCTGTCCAGATACTCGGACATGTGCTGGCGGATCATGAAGACCACGGTCTCGGCGAAGGAGTTCAGGTTCCACTTGGGCAGGGCGCGCCGCACCCTGCCCGCCAGCGCGGGGTTGGCCACCATGTAGCCGAAGCGGATGCCGTGCAGCCCGAAGTTCTTGCCGAGGCTCTTCAGCACGACCACGTTGGGCCGGATGGCGGCCTCGTTCGCCACGCTCGGGTACGGCTCGGCGTCGACGAAGTCGATGAACGACTCGTCCACCACGACCAGGTCGAGGTCGACGAGCCTGTCGAGCAGGGCGATGACCTCGTGGCGGCGCAGGTAGCCCCCGTCGGGGTTGTTCGGGTTGCAGATGACCGCCACCCGGGAGCCGCGATGCCGGACGAAGTTGACGAAGGCGTCCACGTCCAGCGCGAACCCCTGGTTCTCCGGCAGCGGGTACATGTCCACCCGCTTGCCGGTCTCCATCGGCTGGTCGGTCCAGCGGCCGAACGTGGGGATCGGCACGGCCAGGCTCTCCCTGACCAGCAGGTGGTCGATCCAGGTGATGAGTTCCGTCGACCCGTTGCCCATCACGACGGTCTGCGGGTTCAGGCCCAGCACCCCGCAGAGCTCGGCGGTGATCGTGTCGGCGTCGCTGGGGTAGAACTTCAGGATCGTGCCGAGGTTGCGTTCCAGGATGCCGAAGACCTCGGGTGTCGGGAAGTAGGGGTTGCAGGGGATGCAGAAGTCGACCAGTTCCTCCCCCTGCTCCGGCTGCTCCGGCGCGGCCCGCATGAGCGAGAAGTACGACGGGCTGTGCGCTACGGTGTGCACTCGGCTGCGATCGGTGGGACCGGCCAACTGGGGCCTCCTCCTGACGGACGTTCAACGCCTCTGACACCCCCAGCTACGCACCTGGATACGAGCTGGTTCAGCGGGGCCCGCGTCGGAACAGGCGATCGTCAGGTCCTGTGGATCGAGATTTCCAGGGCATCTTCGTCGTGAACACGCCGCACGGGTCGTGCCCGTGGTCCGCGAACGGCTCGCGGTGGCTGAGGTCGCGGCGCATCTGCTTCCGCCCCGGCCAGGGGCGGCCATGTCACCGAGACGGTCACTGTCCACGATCGTCCGAGGCCATTACGATTGGCCGGCATCGCGCTTCCCAACCGGTAACGGCATTCCCGCCACGCGCGACCGGCGGGACCTTTCACCGGCGCTTTCGGCGAGGACTCATGGCCGTTGACCGCAATCCCCTGCACGAAGACTTCGTGTTGTTCAACATGTACATGACGGCGCTGGATCACGTGCTCTCCCGGGCGGAGATAAAAGACGCCATGGAGGATTTCGGTCTGCGGGGAAGCACGCTGCGGGTGATGCTGCTGGCCGACGCGCGGCGGATCTTGAGCCTGGCGCCGCGGGAGTTCGCCGCGTACCAGGCCGAACTGGTCCACCGGCAGGACATCGGCTGTGACGGAACGGACCTCCGGCATCGCGTCGACGAATTCGGCGAGCTGACCTGGCTGGGCCGGGGCATCGCGGCAGCGGGCGCCGCGATGATTGTCTGTGGCCTCGTGACCCGGTGGCTGTGGGACTGGTCATGGATCCTGTTCTGGGCGGGTGGGTCAGCACTGCTGGTGGCCGCGACGATGTGGCTGATCAGCCTGCTCAGCCGCCGTTCCGAGGGGAGGTTCTTCCAAGAGAATCTCTTTTCTGAGATGAGCGCCGACCTCGTACGCGCCCGCGACCGTCTGATCGTCGCCGTCAGCGGGGTCGAGTTGCTCGCCCAGGTCCGCACGCTCATCAACACGATGCGCACCGACCGGTTCGACCATGCCTTCCTGGTGACCAGCAGCCCTGGCCTGAGCGAGGTATACGACAGCACGTACAACGTGCCCACGCGCACCGTGCACGAGGTGAAAGCACTTCTCGACGGTGTCTCGGGCATGAGCCTCGGCATCGCCGGCCCCCGGGGGTCGGGTAAGTCGACCATCGTCCGGCAGTACTGCGGCCCGGCCCCGCGGCCTCCCCGACCGGGCTCCGGGGGCGAAGGCTTCGGCCGGAGCCGGTTCCGGGAGATCCGCCCGCCCGACGACTCCGCGGGAGATCTCCGCTGCATGGTCTCCGCGCCCGTTGACTACGCCGCGCGAGACTTCGTGCTCCACCTCTTCGCCACGTTCTGCCGAAGCGTGATCGCCCGACTGTCCTCCCGACATGGCGCGGAGTACGTTTTCTTCCGTCGGATCTTCTGGGCGCGCAGGGTCTGGCGGATACTGGTCGAGCTGTCCAGGCGCGTCGCCCTGTACGGCATCGTGATCTTCGGGTTGCTCGCGTGGGCGGGCTCGGTCTCGGCGTTCCTGGGCGTACCGCGGGAGGGGATCACCGCTGTCGCCGTTCTTGCCGGCGCGTTCGGGCTGCTGCGGTTCTCGAACTGGCTGACCGGCAGCATCCGCCGCTGGCGGAAGGCGGTGGCGAACGGCCCGGCGCCGAGCATCGTGGCGGCGGCCAAGCGCCACCTGCTCAAGGTGCGGTTCCTGCAGTCACGAAACCTGGGCTGGTCAGGCGGGCTCAAGCTGCCCATAGGGGTCGACGGCCAGGTGTCCGCGAGCGTCACCCACGATGAGCAGCCGCTCAGCTATCCGGAGCTGGTGGAGCATTTTCGCTCTTTCACCCGGCGCGTCGCCGAGTTCGTCCACGCCCGCGGTGACAACGTGTTCATCGGCGTGGACGAACTCGACAAGATCGGCTCCGCCGACCAGGCCGAGCGCTTCCTCAACGAGATCAAGGGTATTTTCGGCGTCCCGCACGTCTACTTCATGATCTCGGTCTCCGACGACGCCCTCATGGCCTTCGAGCGCAGGGGGATCCCGCTGAGGGACGCGTTCGACAGCTCCTTCGACGAGATCGTACGCGTCGGCCTGCTCAGTTATGTGGAAAGCCGCAGGCTCCTGTACCGGCGGGTCATCGGACTGAGCGAGCCGTACGTGGCACTGTGCCATGCGATGTCAGGCGGGCTCGCCCGCGACCTGATCCGGTCGGCACGCCAGCTGGTGCGCATCGACCAGTCCCTGGTCATGGCGCGGGACACCGACGAAGAGCAGATCCAGGAGGGGATCGAGGCCGACCGTTACCTGCTGCTTGCCGAGGGCGACGGCATGCCGGAGATCACCCGGGCCCCGTCGGCACTGGCGAGCCTGTGCACCGCGCTCGTCCAGGAGGAGCTCGCCCGTAAGGCCCGTGCCATCGCCCATGCCCTGGGCGGTGCGAGTCTGGGCAGAGTAGAGGGTTTCCACCAAATCCTCTACGACGTCGGTTACGGAGACAGCGCGGCGAAGTCGCCGATGGAAATCCTGGACATCCTGGCGGAAGGCGGCACGGACGAGTCACCGGACGTGGGCCGGCTGCGCCTGGACTTCACCGCCTACGCGTATTTCTGCGCCACCCTGCGCGAGGTGTTCGACGAGTCCCTGGACGGCTCCCGCATAACCCGGTGCACGAACAACGCGGACTGGCCGGGCAGTTTCGATGCGCTGGCCTCGGCGCGACATGCGTTCGTCATGGACGCGCGCATCGCCTGGAGGGCCGTGACGAGGTTCCGGCTTTCCTGGAACCTCGAGGTGCGCGAGTTCGACTGATGCCCTCCAGCGAGCCCGTTCCGATACCCCGTTGACCGGTCGGCGAGCTGACGGCCGGTCGTCCGGTCGGTGCGACGGTGGCGGCGGACATGGAACGAGGGCGGTCCGCGGGCGCCGTGATCGGTGGGGCCGGCCGACCGGGCCTCCCGGCGGATGTTCACGCCTGTGATACCCCCGGCCGCGCACAACGACCCGGCCCGGCTCTCCGAACGGCTCCTACACCAGGGCCGGTTCGGTGCCGGGTGTCGCCCCGCGCAGGCGGGCGGCGTCCTCACTCGGTGGCGCGCCGAACTGGCGACGATACTCGCGGCTGAACTGGGACGGGCTGTCGTAGCCGACGCGGTAGCCGACCCCGGTGACGTCGTGGGGATGTGTGGCGAGCAGCAGCCGGGCCTCCTGCAGCCGGATCTGCTTCTGGAACTGGATGGGGCTCATCGCGGTGACCGCCTGGAAGTTGCGGTAGAACGCGGAGACGCTCATGCCGGACAGCTGCGCCACGTCCTCCACCCGGAAGGACTGCGTGTAGTGGTCACGGATCCACCGGACCGCCCGGGCGACGTGGGTGAGGTTGCTGTCGGCGAGGCCGAGCTGGCGTACGACGGCGCCCTGCTCGCCGGTGACGAGCCGCCAGAGGATCTCCCGCTTGATCAGCGGTGCGAGCACCGCCACGTCGCGTGGCCGGTCGAGCAGGCGCAGCAGCCGGATCACCGCGTCGACGAGCGCGTCGGGCGCGTCACTGACGGCCATGCCGGACGGTGTGCCGCCACCGGGCGGGAGGTCGCCGGGGGCCGCCTGCAACAACAGCTCGGCGACGGTGGCCGGGTGCAGGACCAGGCCGAAGCCCATCGCCGGCCGCTCGGGGCCGGCCTCGGTGAAGTGGCCGGTGATCGGCATGTCGACCGAGGCGACGAGATACTGCCCGGCACGGTACTCGTACACGCGGTCGCCCAGCGCGATCCGTTTCGCGCCCTGCGCGATGAGTGCCAGCACCGTGCCCGACATCGACGGCGACGGCGGATCCGGCTGCTCCACCTTCGAGACCAGGACGCCGTCGATGTCGGTGGTCATGTCGGGCCGGGCATGGCGCGCGATCAGGGCACGCAGCTCGTCAAGGTCCATGACCCGATTGAAGCACAAGCCTGATAATTCCCACAACGATAGGATCAGGCAAGAGATCGGGAGCATCGTTCTAACATTTCCGCTGGCAGCGATGCTTACATGGGCTTATCGAAATCCCAGGAGCGCAAGAATGCTCCACGAATGAGGAGATACCCCCATGGCCGTCGACCACGGTTTCCACGCCACCATGACCGCGCAGCCCGGCAAGGGTGACGAGCTGGTCGCGTTCCTGCTCGACGCGCCGTCCCTGTCGAACGAGGACTGCGTCGTCTTCCTGGTCAGCCGATCGGCCGGCGACCCGGACATCGTCTCCGTCACCGAGGGCTGGACCAGCGAGGAGGCCCACGGCAGGTTCTTCGCGACCGAGGAGGCGCAGGCGCTGGTCGCCAAGCTCCAGCCGCTGCTCGCCGGCGAGTCCCGGTACACCGACGAGGTGCCGGTCGGCGGCAAGGCCGCCTTCTGAGAACCCCGGCCGACCCCCACCACCCCCAGCGAACCTCAGTAAAAGGAACCCCGCCATGACACCGGCACGCCCCGACCTCGACCCCGAGCTGCGTGCTCTCCTCGCGGAGATGCCGCTCATGTCCGAACTCAACCCCGAGGTGCTCGCCCAGCTGCGCCGGTTCCCGTCGACGCCGATCGACTCCCTCCTCGACGGTCGTGCCGTCGACCGCAGGGAGCTCACCATCCCCACCCCGGACGGCACGCGGCTCCCGCTGTCGGTCCTCGGCCCCGCCGGTACGGATCGCGCCGCGCCGGCACCGTGCGTCTACTGGATCCACGGTGGCGGGATGGTCATGGGAGACCGCTTCTCGCAGATCGACATCCCCCTCGACTGGCTCGACCGGTTCGGCGCCGTCGTGATCTCCGTGGACTACCGGCTGGCGCCGGAGGCCGGCGGCACGACGCTGGTCGAGGACTGCTACCACGGCCTGCTCTGGGTCGCCGAGCACGCCGACGAGCTGGGCGTCGATCCCACCCGCATCGTCGTCGCGGGCGCCAGCGCCGGGGGTGGCCTCGCCGCCGGAGTCACCCTGATGGCGCGCGACCGCGGCACCCCGGCGATCGCCGCCCAGGTGCTGGTCTGCCCCATGCTCGACCACCGCAACGTCACCACCTCCAGCAGGCAGTTCTCCGGCGGGGAAGGCATCTGGACCCGCGAGATGAACGAGTTCGGATGGCGATCGGTTCTCGGTGACCTCGCCGGCCAGGACGTGCCCGGCTATGTCTCCCCCGCGGTGGCCGACGACCTCTCGGGCCTGCCGACCACCTACATCGACGCCGGCACGGCAGAGGTCTTCCGCGACGAGGACGTCGACTACGCCACCAGGATCTGGGCGGCGGGCGGTCAGGCGGAGCTCCACGTCTGGGCGGGGGGTTTCCACGGATTCGACGCGCTGTACCCGCAGGCGCGCGTCTCGGCCACGGCGCGCCGGACGCGCAGCGACTGGCTCGCCCGGGTCCTGAACCCGGCGGCTTGAACACACCACAGATCCCGGACCCGGCGGCTTGAACACACGAAAGCCGGCACCGCCGAGCCGGTGCCCCTCCACGAACGAACAGGAGAGTCCAATCATGCAGGTAGCCATCGTCACCGGTGCCAGCTCCGGTATCGGGCAGAGCGCCGCCATCCAGATCGCCAGGCGCGGAACGGGAGTGATCCTGACCTATCACGGCAACGAGCCCGGAGCCCTGGACACGGTGACGACGATCGAGAAGGCCGGCGGCACAGCCGTCGCGCTGCCGCTGGCCGTCGGCCACTCGGAGACGTTTCCGGCCTTCCGCGAGTCCGTCGCCGGGGTGCTGCGCGACACCTGGCGGCGCGACACGTTCGACTTCCTGGTCAACAACGCCGGCTTCGGCCAGATGGCGATGTTCGAGGACACGACCGAGGAGATGTTCGACACGCTCATGCGGGTGCTGCTCAAGGGCCCGTACTTCCTGACCCAGACCCTGCTGCCGTTGCTGGCCGACGGCGGCGCGATCGTCAACACCACGAGCAACGCGGCCCTGTTCTCCGGCCTGGAGCCCGGCTACTCCGCCTACGGCACCATGAAGGGCGGCCTGGTCGTGCTGACCCGCTATCTGGCCAAGGAGTTCAGCGAGCGCGGTATCCGCGTCAACTCCGTCTCCCCCGGTTCCACCCGCACCCGCATCGGCGGCGACGCGTTCGAACGCCACCCCGAGGTGATCCCCGCGCTCGCGGCCAGGACCGCCCTCGGACGGCTCGGCGAACCCGACGACATCGGCATGGTGATCGCGACACTGCTGACCGAGGAATGCCGCTGGATGACCGCGCAGGACATCGAAGTCTCCGGTGGCTACAACCTCTGACCTGGGGCACACCGGTCACCGAACGGGGAAGTCAGACCAAGATGTCATCATCGCCGGTCGGCCTGGCGGAGCATCGCGTCCGTCTCGGGGTCGGGCATGAGCTCCCGGACCTCTTGCGCGCAGCGGCAAGCGACGGCGATCTTGGCAGCCCACGCCAGCGCCTCTTCGCGTGAGGCCACGTCGACGACCGAGAACCCGCCGATGACCTCCTTGGTCTCCGGGTAAGGGCCGTCGGTGACCATCCCGTCCGTGGCCACGACGCTCGCCCTCTGCCTTTCCAGTCCGCCGCCGAACACCCACACGCCGGCGTTCACGGCCTCCTGGATCACCGCGTGCGAGGCCTTGCCCACGTCGGGCCAGTCCTCGTCGGGGATATGGTCCATCGCGCCGTCATTGAACGAGATCAAGTACCGCGTCATCCCATCACTCCCTTGTACCGGCGGCCCCCTCCGGCCGCCCCTCACCTGTTCTACGAACGGCTCGCCCCGGATTCGACACCATGCCAAAAGATTTTTCATGGGACCTCCGCCACTCGGCGCCTGCGAGTGTCGTGTCGCCCCTGTTCGCGGAGCTCATCGCCGCCGCCACCGGCCACGAGCTTCTCGCGCTCGCGAGAACGGTCCGCCGGACAGCTCGGCGCCGACGCCCCCACCTCCCCGGAGACGAAGCTCACGCCGCAGACCTGGGGACCCGGCGAGTCCCACGGATACGTCGAGGCGACCTGGCGGATGGTTTCCGTGGCTACAACGTCAGCGACTTGAAGGCGCGTACCTGCTCGGTGATGGCGCGCTCCGTCGGCAGGCGCTCCACCGACGACGCGCCGAAGAAGCCCGCCACGCCCTCGGTACGGGCCAGCACGTGGGCCGCGTCCCGCGGCTCGGCGATGGGCCCGCCGTGGCAGAGCACGAGGATGTCGGGGCGGACGGCCACCGCGGCGTCGCGCATCGCCTGGACCCGTTCGACCGCCTCGTCCAGGGACAGCGCGGTGCCGGCGCCGATGCTGCCCTTGGTGGTGAGCCCGACGTGCGGGACGAGGACGTCGGCGCCCGCCTCGGCCATGGCCCGCGCCTGGGCGGGGTCGAAGACGTAGGGGGCGGTGACCAGGTCGCGCTCGCGCGCCAGCCTGATCATCTCGACCTCCAGGTCGTAGCCCATCCCGGTCTCCTCCAGGTTCCGCCGGAAGACCCCGTCGTACAGGCCGACGGTCGGGAAGTTCTGCACCCCGGCG
Source organism: Streptosporangium sp. H16 (assembly GCF_051918855.1). Lineage (NCBI taxonomy): Bacteria > Bacillati > Actinomycetota > Actinomycetes > Streptosporangiales > Streptosporangiaceae > Streptosporangium > Streptosporangium sp. H16. Next base: position 37,126 of record NZ_JBPXMD010000042.1, on the reverse strand, counting down.
AAGCCCATGGCCGCGAGCTGGTCGAGGAACCTGGGCATCAGCCGGAACGGGTCGGTGCCGCACACCCCGGCGAGCACCGGGGTGTCCCTGACGACGGGAAGCACCTCGGCGGCCATCTCCACGACGATCTGGTTGGCGTCGCCGTACGGCAGCAGCCCGGCGAGCGAGCCCCGGCCCGCCATCCGGTAGCGGCCGGAGTTGTAGATGATGATCAGGTCGACGCCGCCCTCCTCGGCGCACTTGGCGGACAGCCCGGTGCCGGCGCCCGCGCCGATGATCGGCCGGTCCTCGGCGACGGTACGGCGCAGCCTGGCGAGGACGTCCCCCCGGTTCACGCCGCGTCCCTCGCGGTGATCATCAGGTGCAGCCGGTCGGCCATGGCGCGGCCGAAGGCGGGGTCGTTGACGTGCAGGTCCAGCTCCTCGACCTCGACGGCCGAGCCGCGCAGCCCTTCGTCCAGGGCGTCGAAGCAGGACTCGTCGGCCTTGGGATCGTGGAAGGGCGCCCCCTCTGCGTCGAGGGCGGAGACGCCGCGGCGCGGGACGAACAGCACGGTCGGGCCGGTGGCCGAGCTCAGCTTGGCGGCCATTCGGCGGCCGAGCTCGCCCATCTCCTCGGCCGTGGTCCGCATCAGGGTCACGGCCGGGTTGTGGACGTACAGCAGGCGGTCGCCGAAGGGCTCGGGAACGGTGTCGCGAGGACCGAAGTTGACCATGTCCAGCGCGCCTGGGGCGACCACCTGGGGCACGCCGCGCGCTCCGGCCGCGGTCAGCCGGTCGGGGCCGGCCGACAGGACCCCGCCGACCAGGTCGTCGGCGAGTTCGGTGGTGGTGAGGTCGAGCACGCCCGAGATCAGGCCGCTCCTGACCAGCGACTCCAGGGCCCGCCCGCCGGATCCGGTGGCGTGGAAGACCAGCACCTCGTAGCCGAGCTCGTCCAGCCGTTGCCTGGCGGCGTCGACCGCCGGCGTGGTCGCGCCGAACATCGACGCGGCCACGAGCGGGCGGCCGTCCTCGACGACCGGGGACGGGATGCTCACCATGCCGGCCATGGCCGCCGCGGCGTTGCCGAGGATGCGCGCGGAGACGCGGTTGATGCCGGCGAGGTCGACGACGCTGTACATCAGCGTGACGTCCTTGGTCCCCACGTAGGGGGACACGTCACCGGAGGCCATGGTCGAGACGATGAGCTTGGGCAGCCCGATCGGCAGGTCCCTGACGGCCCGCGCCGCGATCGAGGACCCTCCGCTGCCGCCCACCGCGAGCACGCCGTCGAGGCGGCCCTGGGCGTACAGCTCGGCGAGGACGGCGGCGGCGCCCTCGCCCATCGCCATGACGGCCGCTCCCCGGTCACCGGTCGCGCGCAGCGTCGCGACGTCGGCCCCGGCCGCCAGCGCGACCCGGTCGTTGCCGACGTCGGCGGGCACCCGCGCCTCGCCGACGCCCGCGTCGACCAGGACGACGTCACAGTCGAGGGCGAGCAGCCGGTCATGGAGCCAGGCGTACTCCCATCCCTTGGTGTCCAGCGTTCCCACCAGGCCTATCGTCGGCATCTCGCGTCCCGCCTCTCTGCTCGCGGACCTTCTTCGCCACGTCGATCGTGTTGACCGCCCCGGGAGACGCGTGCCGGGCCCGATGGACGATCCCTGCGGGCGGGAGACCCGTTCCGGTTCCCGTCCGGGGAGGCCCTGTGGTTCGCGGATCGCGTCCCCGCCGCCGGACGGCGACGCGACCGCCGGACGGGAGGGCCCCGGTGGCGGGCGGGCTCTCCCGGCTTCGTGCCGTCTCGCCGCCGTGTGCTGTGTGGTGGTGTGGTGCCGTCTCGTCGCCGTACCGGTGTCAGAGGGCGGCGGAGAAGGTGCCGTAGTAACCGCCCAGCTCCTGGCGGTAGACGCTCTGCCGGTACGTCGCCGCGTCGTACTCCGGCGCGTCCTGGATCTCCTGCTTGGTCCGCGAGATGTACATCTTGCGCTCCTGGCGGTCGATCCGGATCACCGTGCTGGCCGGGAGCACGACCTTCCTGCCGGAGAGCCAGGAGCCGACGTCGACCACGACGTAGCTGTCATCGGTCACGTTGCTCTCCTCCTCCACCAGCCCGACCTTGCCGTCGACGGCCTCCACGTCGAAGCCGATGACGCTCATCGTCTCGTCGGGACCGTAAACGCCCTCGCGATAGCTCCACAGTCCTTCGCTCGTCATGTGCGGGCTCTCCTCGTCACAATGTGTGTGGCCCCCCGCCTACCCGTGGCGGCCGAGGTAAACGGTGCATCGGATGGCGGTCTTCCGCCAGGAGGCGGGCCGTACCGCGGGCGAAAACGGGCCCGGAGGATCTTCGTTCGCGCCGAAAGGGCGAGGGGCTCGAAATCCCCTCGCCTTGAGAGCGTTCCCTTGCCGACGAGCCGGGCTGTCAGGTCAGCCGGCGTCGCCTGCCCTCCCGCGAACCCTCCGACGCGGCACGTCCGCAGTTCGCCGGTCACTCCCCGGTCTTCCCGGCACGCGAAATGCCGGTGGACGGTCTTCCTGATCCGGAGGGCGCGTGCGTCTCACGGGGTCACGCGTAGAGGAAGTAATAGCGGTAACGGCTCTCCCACTCGCATGAGTAGTCATCCCACCAGTTCTGGGTGATGCCCAGGGTGCCGACCCGCTCACACTCCGAGTAGTCCCTGAAAACGCCGGCCAACCTCTCGGCGTGCGCCGGGGCGGCACCGATCGTCAGCGACACCCCGAGAACCATGACGGCCGAGACGAGAACAGCGCGTACCTTTCGCATTCGTCCTCCTGTGACTGTGGAGATCATGACGGTGGACATTATCACTCACCACGCGCCAGGAATATTGTCGCGTCCGAATCGATCGAGGAAAGGAGCCGAAACTTCCGGCGGCGTTGTCGCCGGGTGCTCGTGTTTCGCGGGTATTCACCGCCGGCAAAGGCGGTGCCGCTTCCCGGGTCGCCTGTTCTCGGGGGCTCCGGCCGTCGTCCAATTCCAGACATGGCGGCCGTGAAAGGCATCGCAGGCGCGTATCCGACCGCCTGTGCTTGCCATGGATGATCTGTAGTGTCTTCGTACCACATGATCTCTAAAGTACGATTTATGCCGCTTTTCCTGTTCGATGGAAACGACATGCGGAAAACTTTGACCATCGTCACTTACGTGTCATATCGTCGCCCCGCCCATATCGATGTAAGTCGCGGCACTCGAACAGGACGTTGTTCTCACAGGCGCCGCGGTCAGCGCGCTGACCGCGGCTGCCCCGGCGCGGGAGGAGACACGGACGGTCACCGGGGAAGCGGCGATCATCCGACCCGACCGGAGTCGCACCATGCAAGTTCCAATCCGCAGGGCCATGATTGTCGGCATTGCGATGACCATGCTGGCCGCCGTCGGCGTGTCAGTGCCCTTCGCGCCGCCGGCTCACGCCATGCAGGTGATCACTGACATCGCCTACGCGCCCGCACAACCCGCCGGCAGCAGGGGGCATCTGCTGGACCTGCACCTGCCGTCCACCGGCATCACGCCCCGGCCGCTGATCATCTGGCACACCGGCTCGGCGTGGACGAGCGACGACGGCAAGGCCGGCGCGGACGCGATCGCGGCCATCTTCAACCCTCTGGGCTTCGCCGTGGCCGGCGTCAGCGTCCGCTCCAGCGCTCAGGCGATCTTCCCGGCCCAGGTGCACGACATCAAGGCGGCCATCCGCTGGCTGCGGGCGAACGCCGCCACCTACCAGCTCGACCCCAACCGCTTCGCGATCATGGGCGACTCCTCGGGGGGCTGGCTGACGGAGATGGCCACCCTGTCCGGCGGCGTGGCGGCGATGGAGGGCACCGTCGGCACGACCGGCGTCTCCAGCGCCGTACAGGTGGGGCTCGCCTTCTACAGCCCGACCGACTTCCTGCAGATGAACGCGCAGAACCTGCCGACCGGCGGGCTCGACCACAACTCTCCCGCCTCCCCGGAGTCCCTCCTGGTCGGCTGCCCGATCCAGACCTGCCCTGCCACGGTGGCCCAGGCCAATCCGATGACCTACGTCGACGCCAACGACCCGCCGCTGCTGTTCCTGCACGGCCAGGCCGACTTCCTGGTGCCGCACGGGCAGAGCGTCCTGCTCTACAACAGGATCAAGGCCCAGTGCGGCGACGCCACGTTCGTCTCGGTACCCGCCGCGGACCACATGATGGTCCAGATCATGGACCCCGCCCAGTACGGCCTGCAGACCGTCCGCACCACCACCGACTGCGGCGAGACCGTCGGCACCGGCACGCTGAACCCCACCTGGGCCAACTTCGCGAACTTCCTGCGCGGCGGGCTCAAGATGGGCACCTCCTGCGAGGTCACCTACGCGGCCACCGGGGCCTGGAACGGCGCCTTCAACGGCAACGTGGCCGTCAGGAACACCGGCACGACCCCCGTCGACGACTGGACCCTGACGTGGGCCTGGTCGGGAAACCAGCAGATCACGACCGCCTGGAACGCCGCGGTGACCCAGGTCGGCACCCAGGTGACCGCCCGCGACGTCGGCAGTAACTCCTTCATCGGCCCCGGCTCCAGTCAGAGCCTCGGATTCACGGCGACCGTCACCGGGACGAACGCCATTCCGGCCCAGTTCAAGCTCAACAACACCGTCTGCACGAGAGTGCCCGCCTGAGACGACGCGCCGGGCCCGAGCCGAAACGGTGACGGCCCGGCGCCGTTCTCACGTCGCCCGGATTCTGAAAGTTACATTCGGGGAAACCGCGAGGTGGAGCGGAAAGGCGCATTTCCGAAGGCGAACACGTTCTGTCGAATCCTGATCACGGAATGTCGTCGGCCGGATTACTCGCGTTCATATTGCCTTACCCGATGAACCGCCCCTACTCTTGCCCCTGACGGTTCGCCGACCTATTTTCCGTTGTTTTCATCGACCGGCCGGTACCGCTTGATATCCCGGGGCCCGAAATAAATCGGATAAGCCGCCTTCCGCTGCCCGAAGGCCGTTGTCCGGGATCGTCGATGAGTTGATGAGTTAGGAAACGTGTGCGTACATCCAACATGTTCGTCAGGAGTCTCGGCGCCTATGTGCCTGACAGCGTGAGCGTCGAGCAGGCGGTTCGTGAGGGCTGGTACCCGGCCGAGGAGGTCGAGAGGTTCCAGCAGATCGGCGCGGCGGTGGCCGGCGACATGTCCGCGCCCGAGATGGCGCGGCTCGCGGTCCTGGACGCGTACGAACGCTGGGGTGAGTCCTCCCCGCGCGATCTCGACCTCCTGCTCTACCCCTCGGTCTGGCACCAGGGCCCGAACGGCTGGCAGCCCCAGCACTACCTGCAGATGCACCTCCTCGGCGGGAACGTGCCGGCGTTCGAGATCCGGAGCGGCTGCGTGGGGATGATCAGCTCGCTCGACCTGGCGGCGAGCTATCTGCAGGCCGACGCGGACCGGGAGACGGCCATGGTCGTCTCCTCCGACAACCACGGCACCCCGCTGGTGGACCGCTGGCGGATGACCCCCGGGGCGCTGATCGGCGACGCCGCGGCCGCGCTCGTCCTCGGCAAGGGGTACGGCATGGCCGAGCTCCTGTCGGTGAACGCGACGGTGATCCCGGAGGCCGACGCGGTCAACGACGGCGCCTACCCCCTGTTCCCCCCGGACGCCACCGTCGGCAGAGGGCTGAGCTTCGGGGACCGGCACGAGGAGTTCCGCCAGCGGCTGCTCAAGGCGCAGGGAACCGGGATCCACCTGACGATCCAGAAAACGATGATGCAGCAGGTCGAGCAGACCCTGGACGAGGCAGGGATCGGACTCGCCGACATCACCCGGGTGGCGTTGCCGCACGGCCGCCGCGAGGACCTGGAGGGGCAGATGTCCTGGCTGGGCATCGACGAGGATCAGACGACCTGGGACTACGGCAGGCGCGTGGGCCACTGCGGCGCGGTGGACCAGTTCATCGCCTTCGAGCATCTGGTCGCGACCGGCGGGCTCGTGGCCGGCGATCACCTGCTCATGGTCGGGTTCGGCTCGGGAACGTCCGTCGCCGCGGCGGCGTTCAGGATCCTCTCCACCTCTCCCGTCACGGAAGGGGCACGCGCATGACCGAGCTCCGTCACGGAACGGACACGCGCACGGCCGAGCTCACGCGAAGGCTGGTCGACTTCATCCAGGACAACCTCGTCCAGGACGGCGACGACATCAAGGTCGACGAGACGACCCCGCTCCTGGTGTCGGGTCTCCTGGACTCCCTGCGGACGGCGCGGCTGCTGAACTTCCTCCGCAGGGACGTCGGCGTCCCGGTCCCCGCCGCGAAGCTCGACCCCGAGAACTTCCGGGACGTCGTGACCATCGTGGCGATGGTCAGAGAACTCGAAACCGTCTAGCCGGGGCGAGGGCAGAGTCATGCAGTTGGCGGACACGTACATCAGCGGAGTGGGGGCCTTCCTCCCCCGGACTGTCGTCAGCGTCGAGAAAGCCGTCGCCAAGGGCTGGTACCCGGCCGAGGAGGCCGAGCTGCACAACCTGGCCGGGGCGGTGGTGGCCGGTGACGTACCGGCTCCGGAGATGGCCCTGCACGCGGCGCGGAGCGCGATCAAGCGCAGCGGGCGGGCGCCGGCCGACCTGGATCTCCTCCTGTACGCCTCGACCTGGCACCAGGGACCGGACGGCTGGCCCCCGCACTCCTACCTGCAGCGTCATCTCGTCGGCGGGGACGTCCTGGCCACCGAGATCCGGCAGGGCTGCAACGGGATGTTCATCGGCCTGGAACTCGCGGCCGGCCACCTGGACGCCGCCCCCGGCCGGCAGGCCGCCCTGCTGGTCGCCGCCGACAACTACGGCACCCCGCTGATGGACCGGTGGCGGATGGGCCCCGGCTACGTCGGCGGGGACGCCGCGAGCGCGCTCGTGCTCGCCAAGGGGACGGGTTTCGCGCGCCTGACGTCGGTCTGCACGACGACGGTGACCGAGGCCGAGGAACTGCACCGGGGCAGCGAACCCCTGTTCCCCCCGGGCGTCACGGTCGGACGCAAGATGAGCTTCGCGGCCAGGAACGAGCAGTTCCGGCAGCAGGTCATGTCCAAGGGCGAGGCCACCGCGGCGCTGTTCAAGATCCAGCGGGCGTTGATGGAGGTCGTCGAGCGCGCGCTGGACGAGAGCGGGATCGAGGCCGGCGATCTCACCCGGGTGGCGTTCATGAACTACTCGGAGGAGATCGTCGAACAGCGGTGCATGGCCATGCTCGACCTGCCCATGTCCCGCTCGACCTGGGACTACGGCCGCACCATCGGCCACTGCGGTGCCAGCGACCAGATCCTTTCCCTCGACCACCTGCTCACGACCGGGCAGCTGGGCCCCGGCGACCACATGCTGATGCTCGGCACCGGGCCGGGAGTGACCGTCTCCAGCGCCGTGATCAAGATCATCGACAGTCCTCAGTGGGCCTGAACCGATCCTCAGCGGGCCCGAACCGAAGAGTGGGCTTGAACCGAAGGGAAACGAACACAGATGGCCGACAGTCCGCGCGAAGTCCGGGTGGAACCAGTGGCGGTGATCGGGATCGGATGCCGCCTTCCCGGCGACGTCCGCTCACCGGACGAGTTCTGGGACCTGCTGCGCGCCGGCCGGAACACGACCCGGCCGCTGCCCGCCGAACGCTGGCGCCGGTACGAGAACCGGAGCCCCGAGTACGCCGCCGCGCTGCGTGACGCCGTGCGTCACGGCAGCTTCCTGAGCGACATCGAGGGCTTCGACGCGGAGTTCTTCGGCCTGTCGCCCCGCGAGGCCGAGCTGATGGACCCGCAGCAGCGGATCCTGATGGAGACCGCGTGGGAGGCCCTGGAGCACGCCGGCCTGCCGCCGCACGAGCTGGCCGGCACCGACGCCGGGGTGTTCATGGGAGTCTGCACCGCCGACTACGGGGGCCGCCTCCTGGAGGACCTGCCCCAGATCGAGGCGTGGACCGGGATCGGCGCCGCGACCTGCGCCGTCGCCAACCGCATCTCCTACTCCCTCGACCTGCGCGGACCCAGCATGGCGATCGACACCGCCTGCTCGGCGTCGCTGGTCGCGCTGCACCTGGCCGCGCAGAGCCTGCGGCTCGGCGAGAACGACGTCGCCCTCGCCGGCGGCGTCAACCTGCTGGTCACCCCGGGCCAGACCCTCACGCTCGGCACGGCAGGGGCCCTCGCCCCCGACGGGCGGTCCAAGTCGTTCGACGCGTCGGCCGACGGCTACGGGCGCGGCGAGGGCTGCGGCGTGGTCGTGCTCAAGCGGCTGTCCGACGCGCGGCGCGACGGCGACCGGGTCCTCGCGCTCGTCGTCGGCAGCGCCGTGAACCAGGACGGGCACACCAACGGCATCATGGCGCCGTGCGGGCAGGCCCAGGAACACGTGATGGCCCGGGCCTGCCGGCAGGCGGGCGTCGAGCCGTCCACCGTCGACTACATCGAGGCGCACGGCACCGGCACCCGGCTCGGCGACCCGCTGGAGGCGGGGGCGCTCTCCTCCGTGTACGGCACGGGGCGACCCCCCGGAGACCCGTGCCTCATCGGCTCGGTCAAGTCCAACATCGGTCACCTCGAAGGCGCCGCCGGCATCACCGGCGTCATCAAGGCGGTGCTCGCCCTCGACCGCGGCGAGATCCCCCCGAGCGTGCTGACCAGCCTCAACCCGGCCATCTCGTGGGAGACCTCGGGCCTTCGCGTGGTGACCGAGCAGTCGGCCTGGCCGGAGCGCGACCACCCCAGCCGGGCGGGCGTCTCCAGCTTCGGGTACGGCGGCACGGTCGCGCACATCGTGCTGGAGCAGGCCCCTCCGGCTCGGGAGGCCCGGGAGGTGCCCCGGGAGGAGGCGGCGGGAGAGCGGCTGTTCCCGCTGTCGGCCGCGTCGGAGCAGGCCCTGCGGCAGTACGCGGGCAAGCTCGCCGACCACCTCGGCAACGGGCTCGACCTGGCGTCGGCGGGGCACACGCTGGCGCTCCGGCGCACCCACCTGGCCCGTCGCGCCGTCGTGGTCGGGGCGGACGCGGGCGAGCTGGCGGCCGGCCTGCGCAGGCTCGCGGAGGACGTGCCGGGCGAGGCCGTCCTCACCGGTGACGTGCTGCCCGAGCTCGGCCCCGGGCCGGTCTGGGTCTTCTCCGGGCAGGGCTGCCAGTGGCGCGGGATGGGGCGGGAGCTGCTCGCCGTGCCGGAGTTCGCGTCCCTGGTCGACGAGGTGGAGCCGATCTTCGCCGAGGAGATCGGCTTCTCCCCCCGGCAGGTCCTGGCCGACGGCGATCTCGACACCATCGACCGCGTGCAGACCATGATCTTCGTGATGCAGCTGGGCCTGGCCAGGCTCTGGAACGCGTACGGGGTCGTTCCGAAGGCCGTCATCGGCCACTCCGTCGGCGAGCTCGCGGCGGCGGTGACGGCCGGCGCGATGACCGTCGCCGACGGCGCCCGGCTGATCTGCCGCCGCTCCCGGCTGCTGCGCCAGGCCGAGGGCAAGGGGGCCATGGTGATGGTCGACCTGTCCTTCGAGGAGGCGGCGGAGAGGCTGGCCGGCCGCGGCGACCTGGTGGCCGCGATCGCGTCGGCACCCGGCTCCACCGTGCTGTCCGGCGACGTCGCCGCGGTCGAGGAGGTGGTGAACGAGTGGCCGGTCGAGGGCATCGTGGTGCGGCGGGTGGCGTCGGACGTCGCCTTCCACAGCCCGCACATGGATCCGCTGGCCGTCGAGCTGGCCGCCGCCGTCGCCGATCTCTCGTTCGGGGCGCCGCGCATCCCCATGTACACGACCGCGCTGGCGGACCCCCGGTCGGCGCCCGTCCTGGACGGCGCGTACTGGGCGGCGAACCTCCGCGACCCCGTGCGGCTGGTCGCGGCGACGACGGCCGCGGCGCAGGACGGCCACCGCGTGTTCCTGGAGATCTCCCCCCACCCCGTGGTCGCGCACTCGGTGACCGAGACGCTCTCGGAGAACGGGTTCGAGGACGTGTTCGTCGGCACGTCGCTGCGCCGGAACCAGCCGGAGCCGCTGACCTTCCTCGTCGCGCTGGGCACGGCGCACTGTCACGGCGTCGAGGTGGACTGGAGCCGGCTGCAGCCGTACGGCGGCCTGGCCGATCTGCCGCCGTACGCCTGGCAGCACCGCCGCCACTGGCGCGAATCGTACGTCGAGGACGGCAACCGGGGGCACGACGTGGGCTCCCACGCCCTGCTCGGAGCCGTGAGCAGCCTCGCGGGCAGCCGGACCCGGGTGTGGCGGACCAGCGTGGAGGACGCCAACCGGCCCTACCCGGGCAGCCACGCCCTCAACGGGGTCGAGATCGTGCCCGCCGCCGTGCTGGTCAACACGTTCCTGAACGCGGTCGAGGACGAGGACGTCACGCTCACCGACGTGGAGATGATGCATCCGCTGATGACCGCGGAACGCAGGCAGGTCCAGGTCGTGCACGAGCCTCCGGCAGTACGGCTCGCGGCCCGTACCCCGGCCGGCCCCGACGAGCCGGAACCCGCCTGGCTGGTGCACGTCACCGCGAACGTGGCCGCTCCGGGCCAGGCGAAACCCGACGTGCTGCCGGACGCCGGCGCTCTCACCCCGGTCGATCCCGGGTTCGTGCACAAGCGGCTGGCCACCGTCGGCGTGCCCTCGACGGGCTTCGACTGGACGATCGAGACGCTGCTGGGCGGGGACGGCGTGCTGCGGGCCACTGTCCACACAGCCCGTACCGCCCGCGCCGAGGAACCGGGGAGCTGGGCGCCGGCGCTGGACGCGGCGATGTCCGTGGCGCCCTGCGTGTTCCCCGGCGATCCGGTGCTGCGCATGGTCGTGCACATCGACGAGGTGGTGCTGACCGGTACGCCACCCTCAACGGTGATCATCGACGCGGCCGTGGACCCGGCCGCCGACGACACCGTCCGGGCGCTCCTGGCCGACGTGGACGGCCGGGTGGTGGGACACCTCACGGGACTCCGCTATCCGGTGATCGACGCGCCTGCCCCGGCCGAGGAGGATCTCCGGGGACCCGCTGAGTCGTTCGCCGGGCTGGCGCCCGAGGACCTGCGCGAGCGCGTCCTGCCCGAGGTCCGCGCGGAGATCGCGGCCGTGATGAGGCTGGCCCCCGAGAACCTGGCGACCCGGCGTCCCCTCGTCGAGCAGGGGCTGGACTCGGTGATGACCGTCATGGTCCGGCGGCGCCTGGAGAAGCGCTTCGGCCGCCGTCTCCCCGCGACCCTGCTGTGGCAGCAGCCCACCATCTCCGCGATCGCGGACCACCTGGCGGGGCTTCTCGCGGCTCCGCGACCGGACGCGGCGGCGGAGACCGTTCCCCAGAGCGCGCTCGCGATCGGGGGCTGAGGCCGCCGGCCGGGTGGCCCGGGGGGCGATCCCCCGGGCCACCCGGCCGTCGCGTTCGGCCGGAGCCGGCCGCACCACCCGCCGCGTCCCGGCCGCTCGGCCGCACCACCCGCCGCGTCCCCCGGCCGCCCTCCGCTCCTCGACGTCGACGCAGAAAGGACACGGCGCCCACGGGTTTTCGGCTGCCGATCGTGATAAGCGGACCGCCCGGCTCGGAGAAAACGACACCGGCGCGGCATATCCGCGATGCCTGAATCTTTCTGCCTGCCCTTCGACCGCCGGCGGGTCGGGCGCCTCCTCTCATTCGAATGACGTCCTCCGGTCAGGAACTCTTACGAAAACACTTGAACGGTTGAGCTTCAACGACACTTCTTATGCATTTCGCACGTGTCGTCACCGGCCGCGGCATGAGATCTGTCCATGTTCCGCGCTGATTCGCGTCTCCCGCGGACCGGCGATGAAAGTTTCTTCGATCTCGCGTGTGCCGGCGGGGCCTGAGGGCGAACCGCGGGGGGCCTCGACCGCCGCGTCAAGGGCCCGGCCGAGGGACGGTTCATTCCTCTCACCAGCCAGGAGACGCCGTCGACAGGTGTCGTGGACCTTCGGCCGGATGCGGTGCCTCCCCGCGCCGGGGCGGCCGATCGGATCCGGCCCGGGACCGGCGCCTTGACGTGAGGGTTCAAGTGAACTTGGCTCACCGAAACCACGGGAATGACCTGCGGTTTCAGGGGGCTCGGTTCCGGTCCGGCGCCCAAGAGGGAGGCAAGAGCATGAGCTCGGGAAAACGACACCTGACGATCCTCGGGGGTGCGGCAGGGGCCCTCTGCCTGGCGGCGGGCCTCGTCACGGCGCCGGCCTCAGCGGCGCCGGGCTGCCAGGTCACCTACTCGGTGAGCTCCCAGTGGGACAACGGGTTCGGCGCGAACATCGCGATCACCAATCTGGGCGACCCGCTCACCGGCTGGCAGCTGAAATGGTCGTTTTCGGCCGGACAGGCCGTGACGCAGGGCTGGAACGCGACCTTCTCCCAGAGCGGCAGCGCGGTGACCGCCGCGAACGCCCCCTACAACGGCGACCTGGCGACCGGTGCCGCCACCACGATCGGCTTCAACGGAAGCTGGAGCGGTTCCAACCCGATACCCACCTCCTTCACCCTCAACGGGGTCGCGTGCACGGGTTCGGTCACCGGCTCGCCGTCGCCGAGCCCGTCCCCCAGCCCGACGCCTACCCCGACGCCCACTCCGACCACCTCGCCGCCGCCCAACCCCACCGGCCTGGCCGGCTGGGCGACCCAGGGTGGCGGCACGACGGGCGGTGGCAGTGCGTCCGCCACCACGGTGACGAGCGCGTCGGCCCTGACCAGCGCGGCCTCGGGGACGGGCGCGGCGGTGATCCGGGTGTCGGGCACGATCTCCTGCTCGGGCATGCTGAGGATCGGTTCCAACAAGACGATCATCGGTAACCCCGGCGCGGCGATCGTCGGCTGTGGCCTGAACGTCTCCAACGCCTCCAATGTGATCATCCGGAACCTGACCTTCAGGAACTGGGACGACGACGCGATCAACGTCCAGTACTCGACCCGGGTCTGGATCGACCACAACACGCTGTCCAACGGCTACGACGGCGCCATCGACATCAAGCGCGCCAGCGACTACGTCACCGTGTCGTGGAACCGCCTGTATTCCCACGACAAGGCCATGCTGCTCGGGCACAGCGACGACAACGGCGCCGAGGACAGGGGCCACCTGCGCGTGACCTACCACCACAACTGGCTCGACGGCACCAACCAGCGCAACCCCCGGGTGCGCTTCGGCAACCCGGTGCACGTCTACAACAACTACTACTCCAACGTCAGGGGATACGGGGTCGCCTCCACCGAAGGCGCCGGCGTGCTGGTCGAGGGCAACTACTTCGAGAACGTCCCCGACCCGTACCACCTGGGCGAGGCCGCGTCCGGCCCCGGCACCCTGGTGGCCCGCAACAACTACCTGACCGGTTCCGGCAGCGGGCAGCAAGGCGGCTCGGTGGCCTCCATCCCGTATTCCTACAGCCTTGACGGGGCATCCAGCGTCAAGTCCATCGTCACCTCCGGTGCGGGAGCAGGAAAAATCAATCTCTGAACGGCCGTGAAACGGATTTCCGAAGTCGTTCGGCCCGCCCCGGCCGATGTCCTCGCCCCATGGGGCAGAACCGGGGAAGTGCCGACCAGAGGCCGAAAAGAGAAGGAGCCGGATATCACTTAGCGTCTTGACGCCCCCAATGGCGCTCCTTACCATTCTCCCACTGATATCGGGAGCTGGCCGATCGATGACGAATACCAATGTGGCACTCGATCCAACAATTCAGTCGAGTGCCATATTGGCATGTGTCTCGACGGCAACGTGACGAGCGCGAGGGAGTGGGCTTGAACGAGCCGTTCGGCCGCCGCGGGCATCGCCGGCGCGGAGAGGCGACTCGCCAGGACCATCACTCCCGGCCGGACCGCACGCCGGTGACCGCCGGGGAGCACGCGCCGGGTCCGGTGCGGTCCCCGTGCGAGGCAGACCGCGATGACCGGTAGTGGTCGGAGGTGAATGACCTGAAGGTCTGCTTCTCTGGCTCCCGATCGGGGCGCTGGCCCATCACGGTCGGCCAGAAGAACGTGCTGGAGTGGATCAGTCCGGACCTGCCGGGGCCGGCCGACATCCTGTCGACGATGGTGCGCGTGCCCCGGGGAAGCACCATGGACGCGGTCGGTGCGGCTCTGGGCGCGCTCATCGGCCGCCAGGAGGCGCTGCGGACCCTGTTGCGGGACGGCGAGCAGTTCGTGCACGCGTCGGGAACGCTCGTCGCCGACGTGGTCGAGGCCACGGGCACCGGCCAGGACTGGTTCCCGCCTGGCCGGGCTTTCGATCCCGCCGCCGACTTTCCGGTGAGGGCGAGCGTGGTGACCCGGTCGGGATCTCCGTTCCTGGTCGTCCTGCACGTGTCGCACGTGGCGGCGGACCTGTCGGCGATGACGATCCTGCGCGCCGAACTCGCCGCCCTGCTGGCGGGCCGGCCGCTTCCTGTCGCCGCGTACCACCCCGCCGACCAGGCCGCCTACGAACGCACCCCGGCCGGGCAGCGCCGGCTGGAGGGTTCGGTCAGATACTGGGCCCGCCAGATGGCCGAGAAGCCGTTGTGCGCGCTCGGCATGCCCTTCCGTTTTCCCGGCGCCCGCGGCCATCATCACGTCCTGCTGGGCTCCCGGCCCGCCGCCGAGGCACTGGCCCACGTCGCGGCGAAGACGGGTGCGCGGCCGCCGGCGGTCGTGATGGCCGCGTTCGCGTCGCTCCTGACGAGCTGGACCGGAGCCCCGGGATGCCAGCTGAACTGCCTGTGCAACAACCGTTTCTCCCCGGAGCTGCGTGACTACGTCGGCACGGTGGCCCAGGAGACGATCATTCCATTCAGTGCGTCGCCCTCGTTCCTGCGGTCGGCCTCCCAGACGAACGCCGCGGCCCTGGCCGCCTACAAGTACGGCCGGTACGACCCGGTTCGGCTCTCCGAGGCGCAGGGCGAGGCGGAACGGGCCCGCGGCATGCGCTGCCACCGGGACGTGGTCGTCAACAACACGACCGGCCACTCGCATGTGATCCTGCCGAGTGCCGGCGTGGAACCCGGCACGGGCGACCGCGTGTTCGGCGCCCCCGCGGAGTTCGACATCTACCGGCTGGACGGCAAGCTCGGCTGCGGACTCGGCCTCGACGCCCGCCTGGCCACCGCCGACGAGACCGCCGGCATCCTCGGCGGGGTCGAGCGGCTCATCGTCGCCGCCGCCGACGGCGACGTCGATCCGGCCGGCTTCGGCGTCCCCCCGGCGGAACGGGGGCCGGGCTGGGTACGTGCCCGCTCGTGCTGGGTCGACCTCGCCGGCGTCCAGGCCGCGGCGGACCTCGCCCTCGGCCTCGGCGTCGCGCGGATCGAGGTCGCCGGCGACGAGCTCATCGCCCACGTCGGGCGCGACACCGACGTCTCCGCGGCCGCCAAGGCTGTGCTCGACGCGGTCCTGCGCGAAGGACGCCACGGCGTGGTCACGCCCAGCGACTACGTGCGCGCCGCCGGCTGAGAACGGATCGATCCGGGTGGCGGGCCGGGCGCCCCGCCCGCGAGACGCGCGGCACGGGCGAGACCATTAGAATGCGATTCTAGGATTGGCCGGTCTCCCGGCCCCGACCGCGAGGAGCCCACGTGCACGACGTCTCACCGGAGCTCGGGGCACTTCGGGAACTCGGCGCCGTCTTCGACCACACCGCCGTCGCGGCACCGCGGATCAGGGATCTCCTGCCGGTCTACCGTGACCTGCTGGGCGGGACCTTCCACCGTGGCGGCGACAACCAGCTCGGCGGTTACCGGGCCATGCAGCTCACCTACCCGGGTGGCGGCAAGATCGAGCTGATGGAGCCGCTCGAGGGCTCCACCTTCTTCGACAGCTTCTTCGAGCTGACGCGCGGCCGGGGCGGCGTGCACCACCTCAACTTCCACGTGGGCGACATCGACCTGGCGGTCTCCCTGCTCACCGAGCGCGGCTACCGCCTGCACGGCCTCAACCTGGGCGACCCGAGGTGGCGTGAGGTGTTCCTGCACCCCAAGGAGGCCCACGGCGTGCTGATCCAGCTCGCGCAGCCGGGTCCGCGCGACTCCGTACCCGTCCCCTCCCTCGACGACGTGCTGGCCGGACGCGGATTCCGCGGCAACGGGATTCCCAGCCCCGCCTGAACACGGAACCATCATCGGACAGGACGGGTTCCGGAGCCTTTCCGTCCGGCGGACAGCGGAGAGGCACATGACACGCAAGCCAGGCGCCTGGGAGTGGAGCCGCACGGCGCAGACTCGTACGAGCATGCTCAGTGCCGCCAGGGAGGTCTTCACCGAGCACGGTTTCGCCGACGCCGGGGTGGCCGACGTCGTCGAGCGCGCCGGTCTGAGCATCGGTAGCCTCTACCACCACTTCGGCGGCAAGACCGAGCTGTTCCTCGCGCTGTGGGAGAACCACCAGGCCGAGCACGAGAAGAACGCGGCCTCCGCGGTGTCGAAGGCCCGCCAGTCGGGCACCCACGATCCCCTGGAACTGTTCGTCGCCGGCGCCCGCGCCTTCCTCGAGGGGTCGTGGGAACGGCGGGATCTGGCCCGGCTGTTCATGGACGGGGGCGGGCCCCCGGGGTTCGAGCTGATGCGCCGCACGCGCGGTCGCGAGTGGGTACGGCAGAACGGTGTCCTGCTCGGCGCGGGCGGCACCTCCCTCGACCGCCTGACGGTCGCCGTCCTGACGTCGGTCATCGGCGAGGCTGGCCGCGAGGTGGCGACCTGCGACGGCGAGGTGGAGGCGGAGCGGATCATCGAGGCGGCGATCGAGCTGATCCGCCGCCTCGACCCGCTGCGCGCCCCCTCTACGGCCCCACCTCGATGACGTCGGCGCCGATCAGGTCGGCGACCGTCAGGCGCCCCAGCCCGCCTGGGCGCCGCCGACCCGGTCGGCGGCGATCTTCTCGAAGTAGCCCGACCTGGCGTACGCCGCCATCGGGTCGGGGTCCAGGCCCAGCTCGGCGCGCACCTCGGCCAGCAGGGGCCGCACGTCGGTGTTGTAGGCGTCCATGACGACCGCGTTGGCCCCGAGCACGTCCCCGGCCGACTGCGCCTTCGCCAGCGCCTCCCGGTCCACCAGCAGCGCCTTGGCCGTGGCCTCCTGCACGTTCATCACCGACCGGATCTGCCCGGCGATCTTCGGCTCGATGTTGTGGCACTGGTCCAGCATGAACGCGACGTCCTCGGTGAACCCGCCCCCGCCGATCACCTCGACCATGATGCGGAACAGCTGGAACGGGTCGGCCGCCCCCGCCATCAGGTCGTCGTCGGCGTAGAAGCGGGAGTTGAAGTCGAAGCCGCCCAGCTTGCCCTCGCGCAGCAGGAACGCCACGATGAACTCGATGTTGGTGCCCGGCGCGTGGTGGCCGGTGTCGACCACCACCTGCGCCTTGGGGCCCAGCTTCAGGCAGTGCGCGTACGCCGTCCCCCAGTCGGGCACGTCGGTGGCGTAGAACGCGGGCTCGAACAGCTTGTACTCCAGCAGGAAGCGCTGGTTCTCGCCCAGCCGCTCGTACACCCGGCCCAGCGCCTCGGCCAGCCGGTCCTGGCGGGCGCGGATGTCGTCCTGGCCGGGGTAGTTGATCCCGTCGGAGAACCACAGCTTCAGCGTGTCGGAACCGGTGGCGTCCATGACGTCCACGCAGTCCAGCAGGTGCGCGAGGGCCTTGGCCCGCACCCGCGCGTCCGGGTGGGTCACGCTGCCCAGCATGTAGTCGTCGTCCTGGAACACGTTGGAGTTGATCGCCCCGATCCGCACCCCCAGTCGCGACGCGTGCGCGGCCAGCGCGGCGTAGTCGTCGACCCGGTCCCACGGGATGTGCAGCGCCACCCGCGGCGCCACCCCGGTGAACGCGTGCACCTGCGCGGCGTCCGCGAGCTTCTCGAACGGGTCCCTCGGCACCCCCCGCTGCGCGAACACCTTGAACCGCGTGCCCGAGTTGCCGTATGCCCACGACGGGGTCTCGATGACCTGCGCCCGCAGTGAATCCTTGATCATGAATCGGTCCCCGATCAGTTGAGGTGGAAGACTTCCTCGAGCGCGACCATGCCCTCGTCGGGGCGGCCGTCGAGGCTCTCGAAGAACGGCGCCATCTCGGCCTGCCACCGGGCGTTGACCTCGGTCGCGGCCATGGCCTCGCGGGCGGCCTCGAAGTCCTCGGTCTCCAGGTAGCCGACCAGCAGCCCGTCCTGGCGCAGGAAGAGCGAGTAGTTGTGCCAGCCGGTCGCGCTCAGGGCGTCGAGCATCTCCGGCCACACGGCGCGGTGGCGCTCGCGGTACTCCGCCAGGCGCTCCGGCCGTACCTTCAGCAGGAAGCAGACACGCTGCATGGGCTGGCCTTTCTTGGGCGCGGCCCGCGTCCCTCGGGGCACGGGCCGCTCCGGGACGTCAGAAGTCGAACTGGTCGATGTCGGAGGCGTCGAAGGTGAACGGCGGGCCGAGGACGATCTCCCCGTCCTTGCCGATCGTCCGCTCGCCGAGCTTGCCGGCCTTCGCCGGGGCGGAGGACGCGGGGGCCGCCGGGGCGGCGGAACCCGCCGAGTCCTTGGTGGTGCCGCCGCCGCAGGCCGCGAGCGCGATCGACGGCAGACCGGCCACCATCGCGGCGGGAACGGACCTTCGCGAAACAGTGAACATGAGCGCTTCCTCAGGAAGTGGGGTGGTCGGACTCCTATGAAAAAACGATTTAACCAGTTGAGCTGGACAGTAGAACCAAGCTTCGCCGGGTGTCAATGGCACATGAATGTGCCGTTTCCTTAGCGTTACACGACCTCCGCCTCCGGCGGCCCGGCTCCCCCGGGCAGCCCCGCCGGGCCCGCGGCCCGGCAGCCGAGCCGCGATCCGTTGCCACGTTTTAACCTTCCCGGCACCCGGCGGGGCGTGACATGGCCGGGAACTCCCCGTTCGCGGCACGCCGCGCGGAATCCGAGCGGCCGTTCCACCGGATGCCATTCCCCGGGCTCCCTGCCACCTCGGCCCGCAATCCGGCGAGCCTTTTGCCAATCAACCTGGGGAATTGCGTGAATTGCCAGCCTTTGTAGCTGTTTTGGAAGTCCATCCGGGCACCGCGACCCCGTACGGGAAACCGTGTGAGCACTATGACGCAGACGGCCGCCCGAATGGCCGCTTACATAAAGGGCGTCAGCAGTTCACAGATCAGAGAGGCATCACCGACATGTCGCGTAAGCGTCGCAACATCACCGCCCTGGCACTGACG
Organism: Streptosporangium sp. H16; assembly: GCF_051918855.1. Taxonomy (NCBI): domain Bacteria; kingdom Bacillati; phylum Actinomycetota; class Actinomycetes; order Streptosporangiales; family Streptosporangiaceae; genus Streptosporangium; species Streptosporangium sp. H16. Next base: position 17,999 of record NZ_JBPXMD010000042.1, on the reverse strand, counting down.
CTGGCCGGGCTGGCGACCACCGCCGTCCTCGCGTCCCCCGCCCACGCGGCCGGGGCCACCGTGACGGTGGGATCGTTCGGGAACATGTCCGTCGTGGGCACGACCGGGAACGACAGCATCGACATCAACCTGTTCAACGGCAAGATCAACGTGACCTCCAGCCTGCACTCGGTGACCGCGGGCGCCGGATGCACCCAGCAGGGGCCCAGCACGGTCTCCTGCTCCGGGGTCTCGACCATCATGGTCAACGTCAGGTCCGGCGACGACACCGTGCGCAACAACACCTCCCTGTTCACCGAAATCTTCGGCTCGGCCGGTCTCGACCGCCTTTCCGGCGGTTCCGGCCGCGACATCCTCGTCGGCGGCACCGGCAACGACGTCCTGACCGGCAACGGTGGCAACGACACCACCGACGGCGGGCCCGACGTCGACACCTGCAACGGAGAGACCGAGGAGAACTGCGAGCTGTAGAGGAGGTCACCTGGCCGCACGGGAGCAGGCCAGGCCGGGGGCGGGTGACGGCACCGCGGGGGCGGTGCCGCCACTCGCCCCGGGACCGTGACACGCGGGACCGGTGCCGTCACGCGGCCCGGCACGTCCCCCCGCGACCCGGGCGCGCCCGGGTCGCGGGGGGACGCTATTTTCCGAACATGACGATCGCCCGTTCACTGCTGTTGTTCGCGCTGGCGGCCGTCGCCGAGATCGGCGGCGCCTGGCTGGTCTGGCAGGGGGTCCGCGAGCAGCGGGGGCTGCTGTGGATCGCCGCGGGGGTCGTCGCGCTGGGGGCGTACGGGTTCGTCGCCGCGTTCCAGCCCGACGCGAACTTCGGCCGGGTCCTGGCCGCCTACGGCGGGGTGTTCATCGCCGGATCCCTGCTGTGGGGGATGCTGGCCGACGGTTTCCGTCCCGACCGGTGGGACCTGATCGGCGCGGGCGTGTGCCTGGCGGGGGTCGCTCTGATCATGTACGTCCCGCGCGGGTGAAGCGGGAGAAGCCATCGTGAAAGGGCCGCGGGAAAGGCCCGCGTGGCCGATCCCGGAGAGAAAGGCGAATCCACCGATAGTTTCACCCACCATTTCTGATATATCCCCCGTATCAGGAAAGTCTTTCCGGTTACCCTTGGACCGTGCCCGTCTACGTGGCCGTGGATCTCGGACCTGAGAGCGGCCGGGTATTGACCGGCGAATTCGATGGTGAACGGCTCGCGGTGCGGGAAGTGCACCGCTTCGCCAACCGTCCCGTCCGCGTTCTCGACGGCCTGTACTGGGACGTGCTCGGACTTCTCACCCAGGCCCGCGGGGGCATCGCGCTGGCCGCCTCCCGCGGCCGCCTCACCAGCGTGGGCGTGACCGCCTGGGGCGGCGACTTCGCGCTCCTCGACCGCACCGGGCGGCTGCTGGCCAACCCCCGCCACCACCTCGACCCCTACACCTCCGGCCTGACGGGTCTCGTCTCCTGGCAGGACCACTACGAGCTGACCGGCGTGCGCCCCGGACCCGGCACCACGGCCTGCCAGCTGCTGGCGCACGCCGGGTCCCCGCTCCTCGAGGCGGCCGACCACCTGGCGATGATGCCGGACCTGTTCACGCTCTGGCTGAGCGGCGAGATGCTCGCCGAGCGGACGGTCGCGAGCACCAGCCAGCTGCTGGACGCCAGGACCGGCCGGTGGGCGGACAGCCTCATCACCCGCCTGGGCCTGCCCGGCCACCTGTTCGCCCCCCGGCTCGCCGAGCCCGGCACGGTCGCCGGGCCGCTGCGCGGCGAGAGCGGGAGCGGCGGGGGCGGCCGGATCAGCCGGAACGGGAGAGGTCCCGGCGCGACCGTGGTCGTCGCGGTGGCCGGCCACGACGCCGCCTCCGCGGCCGCGGCGCTTCCCGTCTCCTCCGGCTCGGTCGGCCACATCTCCTGCGGCCCCCGCTCGCTGGCGGGGCTGGAGCTCGACGCGCCGGTCACCAGCCGGGCGGCCAGGCTGGCGGGCTTCACCAACGAGGGCGGTGTCATGGGGACCGTGCGCTTCACCCGCGCCCTCAACGGCCTGATGCTGCTCCAGGAGTGCCGCAGGGCCTGGGGGGTGCGCGTCTCGTACGCGGATCTGGTCGCCGAGGCAGCCGCGGCGCCCGCGTTCGGCCCCCTGATCGACCCCGGCCACCCGTGGTTCCTCGAACCGGGTGACATGCCGGCCAGGATCGCGGCCTACTGCCGGTCGACCGGCCAGGCGCCGCCCGACGGCCGCGCGCAGACGGTGCGCTGCGTCCTGGAGAGCCTCGCGTGCTCCTACCGGTGGGCCCTGGAGCAGGCCGAGTTCCTCAGCGACCGGCGGGTGGAGGCCGTGCACCTCGTGGGGGGCGGGGCCGCCAGCGCCACGCTCTGCGGGCTCGTCGCCGACTTCGCCGGGCGGCCGGTGCTCGCCGGTCCGGTGGAGGCGACCGCCGTGGGAAACCTGCTGGTCCAGGCGATGGCCGACGGCCGCCTCGGCTCCCTCACCGAGCTGCGCGAGGTGGTCCGCCGCTCGTTCAGGCCCCGGCCGTTCACGCCCTGCGCGCAGCGGGAGCCGTACGAGATCGCCTACTCCCGCTACCGGCGGCTGGCCGGCATCGACAGGTTCTGGAACGGCGCGGGGGCCGGGCCGGACGCCGTCCACCGGGCGCGCCCGGCCCGTCACGCGGCGTCGGCTCCGCCGGCGGAGTCAGCGGAGCCGACGGGGCCGGCGGCCTCAGTGGGACTCGCGGGCGACCGCGTCACCGCTGGAGCCGACGAGGAAGTCGAGGTCGGCACCCCGGTGGGCCTGCATCACGTGGTCGACGTAGAGGCGTTCCCAGCCCCGTGACGGCGCGGCGAAGGCCGCCCGCATGGCCTCCGAGGGGTGACGCCTGGCCAGGTCCTCCCGCGGGATGTCGAGGTCCAGGCGCCTGGCCTCGACGTCCAGGATGATCGGGTCGCCGGTCCGCACCAGGCCGAGCGGGCCGCCCGCCGCGGCCTCGGGCGCCACGTGCAGGACCACCGTGCCGTACGCCGTACCGCTCATCCGGCCGTCGCAGATCCGCACCATGTCGCGCACCCCGCGTTCCAGGAGCTTGGCCGGCATGGGCATGTTGGCCACCTCCGGCATCCCCGGGTAGCCCTTGGGGCCGCACCCGCGCAGCACGAGCACCGAGGAGGCGTCCACGTCGAGGTCGGGGTCGTCGATCCGCGCGTGCATGTCCTCGATGCTGTCGAAGACCAGGGCTCGGCCCCGGTGGCGCATCAGCTCGGGCGAGGCGGCGGCGGGCTTGATGACGGCCCCGGACGGTGCCAGGTCGCCGTACAGGACGGCGATGCCCGCGGCCTCCTGCAGCGGCTGGCCGCGCGGGCGGATGACCCTCTCGTCCCAGATCCGCGCGTCGTCCAGATGATCGGCCAGCGGCCTGCCGGTCACCGTCAGCGCGTCCGGGTCCAGCAGGTCGCGCACCTCGCGCAGCACGGCCAGCAGCCCGCCCGCGCGGTGGAGGTCCTCCATCAGGTGGCGGCCCGCCGGTTGCAGGTCGACCAGGAGCGGCACCCCCGCGCCGGTGCGGTCGAAGTCGTCGAGGGAGAGCTCGACGCCGAGCCGGCCCGCGATGGCCAGCAGGTGCACCACCGCGTTGGTGGATCCGCCGACGGCGGCCAGCGCCACGATGGCGTTGAGGAAGGATCCCCTGGTCAGCAGGGCGCTGGGGCGCAGATCCCGCTCGACGAGCTCGACGGCGAGCCGCCCGGTCTCGTGGGCGCCCTCCAGCAGGCGGCTGTCGGGGGCGGGCGTGCCCGCCAGGCCGGGGACGGTGGTGCCGAGCGCCTCGGCGACGCAGGCCATGGTGGAGGCGGTGCCCATGGTGTTGCAGTGGCCCCTGCTGCGGATCATCGACGACTCCGAGCGCAGGAACGCCTGCTCGGTCAGGGTGCCCGCGCGGACCTCCTCGCTGAGCCTCCACACGTCCGTGCCGCAGCCCAGCTGCACGCCGCGGAAGGTGCCGGTGAGCATGGGCCCGCCGGGGAGCACCACGGCGGGCAGGTCGACCGAGGCCGCGGCCATCAGCAGGGACGGGATGGTCTTGTCGCAGCCGCCCAGCAGCACCACGCCGTCGATCGGGTTGGCCCGCAGCATCTCCTCGGTCGCCATCGCGGCCATGTTGCGCCACAGCATCGCGGTGGGCCTGACCAGCGTCTCCCCCAGCGATACGACCGGCAGGTTCATCGGGACGCCACCGGCCTCCCAGATGCCCCGCTTGACGCTCTCGGCCACCTCGTCGAGATGGGAGTTGCACGGGGTGAGGTCGGAGGCCGTGTTGGCGATCGCTATGTGCGGCCGGCCGTCGAAGGCGTGCGAGGGCAGCCCTCGCCGCATCCAGGCCCGATGGATGTATGCGTTGCGGTCGGTTCCCGCGTACCACTGCGAACTACGCCGGTCCGCCGTCACGTTCTCAGCCCCATTTGCCGAACGGTAGTCTACGGAACCCGATTCTTGTACCTCCCGCCTCGCCCGGCGGCGTCTGGAAGGTTCCACCCGTGAGAGCGTTCGTCGTGACCGGGCCTCGCCGATTCGCCGTGCTGGACGTCGAGCCGCCGGTTCCCGGTCCCGGGCAGGTCGTGGTCGACGTGGAGCGGGCCGGGGTGTGCGGCACCGACATGGAGTTCTTCAGCGGCGAGATGGCCTACATCGAGGAGGACAACGCCCGCTATCCCATGCGGCTTGGCCACGAGTGGTGCGGGACGGTCTCCGCCGTCGGCGAGGGCGTCGACGACGGCTGGATCGGCACCCGCGTCACCGGCGACACCATGCTCGGCTGCGGCAGGTGCCGCCGCTGCCTGGGCGGGCTGCAGCACGTGTGCGAGGACCGCTTCGAGATCGGCATCCGGGGCGGGTGGCCGGGCGCCCTCGCCGAGCGGCTTCCCGTGCCGGTCACGGCGCTGCACGTCCTGCCGGACACGGTCGACGCGGTGGCCGGGGCCATGGTCGAGCCGGGCGGCAACGCGCTGCGGGCCGTCGAGGCCGCCGCCCTCGCCCCCGGCGACCGGCTGCTGGTGCTGGGGCCGGGGACAATCGGCCTGCTCGCCGCCCGATTCGCCCTGGCGCACGGGGCCGAGGTCCACATCGTGGGCCTGTCGGAGCCGTCGCTGGAGTTCGCCCGCACCCTCGGGGTGCACGGGGCGTGGACCTCGGACCGGCTTCCCGATCTCCCGTTCGACGCCGTCATCGACGCCTCCAACGCCCCCGGCCTGCCCTCCCTCGCGGTCGACCTGGTGGAGCCGGGCAAGCGGGTGGTCTACATCGGCCTGGCGCCGACCCCCAGCGCCGTCGACACCCGCGTGCTGGTGCTCAAGGACGTCACGGCCATCGGCATCCTGAGCGCCTCGCCCGGCCTGGCGGGGGCGATCGAGCACTACGCCTCGGGCTCGGTGGACCCCCGGCCGCTGGTGGCGGCCGTCGTCGGGCTCGAGGAGGTGGGCGAGATCCTCTCCGGTTCCCGCCCCGCGGGAGCCGGCCCCGGCCCCAAGATCCACGTCGACCCCCGGGTTTGATCCGGTCCCGCCGGTGTCGAGCTGCCCGCCGACGCCCTCAAGGAGCTCGACACGATCGGCGGGTGACCGCCGCCGCGCCGCCGGAGGAGGCTCTCAGCCCTTCAGGCCGGTGTGGGCCAGGCCCTCGATGAACTGCCGTTGCGCGAGCACGAACACCACCAGCACCGGCAGGGCGGTCATCGAGGCGGCGGCGAGCTGGACGTTCCACATCGGCCCGCCGTAGGCGTCGACGAACTGGGTCAGCGCCTGCGGGAGGGTGAACCTCTCCGGCGAGGAGAGGTACACGATGGGTTCCAGGTAGAGGTTCCAGCTGTGCAGGAACGTGAAGATCGCGACGGCGCCGAGCGCGGGCCTGGCCAGCGGCAGCGCGACCCTGTAGAAGGTGCCGAACCGGCCGAGCCCGTCCACCCGGGCGGCCTCCTCCAGCTCCCCGGGCAGGCTGATGAAGAACTGCCTCATGATGAAGGTGGCGAGCACCCCGGGCGCGCCGAGGATCGGCACCAGGATCAGCGGCCAGTGGGTGTCGGTCAGCCCGAGCCCGTGGAACATCTGGAACAGCGGGACGATCGTGACCTCGCTCGGGATGAGCAGCCCGAGCAGCACGACGACGAACAGGGCGTTCTGGCCGGGGAAGCGGATGCGCGCGAAGGCGTACCCGGCCATGGCGGCCACCGCCATCGTGCCGGCCGTGACGACCAGGGCGATGTAGAGGCTGTTGAGGTACTGGCCCGCGAAGGGCTGCAGCCGGAAGACCTGGCCGTAAGCCGAGAAGTCCCAGTCGGCGGGCAGCAGTCTCGGCGGGAAGGCGAAGATCTCGCTGACCGGTTTGAGCGAGGAGGTGACCATCCACCAGGTCGGGAAGACGAAAGGCACGCACAACACGCACAGCAGGCCGTAAAGGAGCGTCTTCCGCCGTACCGGTATCTCACGTTTCATTGAAGACCCACCTTCTGCGCATCCGCCACTGCACGACGGTGAGCAGCGCCACGATCGCGAACAGCAGGACCGACAGCGTCGCGCCGTACCCGAAGTGATGGAACTGGAAAGCCTGCTGGTACAGGTAGTAGACGAGGACGGTCGTCGACATGCCGGGGCCGCCCTGGGTGAGCACCGCGATCTGCGCGAACACCTGCAGCGACCCCACCACGGTGATGATCGAGGTGAGCAGGATGGTCGGGCTGATCAGGGGGACGGTGATCCGCAGGAAGCGGGTCCGGGCCCCGGCGCCGTCCAGCTCGGCGGCCTCGTAGAGCTGGGCCGGCACCCCCTGGAGGGCGGCCAGGAACAGCACCATGTTGAGGCCGACGTTCTTGAGGACCTGGACGACGACCACCGAGAGCATCGCCGTGCCCTCGCCGCGCAGCCAGTTGGGGCCGTCGGCCCCGGCGGTGGCGAGCAGGCCGTTGAGGCCGCCGTCGTCCTGCAGCAGGAACTGCCACACGATCGTCCAGGCGACCAGCGAGACCACCACGGGCGAGAAGAACGCCGTACGGAAGAAGGTGGTCCCGCGCAGCCGCTGGTTGAGCAGGATCGCCAGGACGAGGGCGAGGCCGAGGTTGAGCACGACCAGGCCGACGGAGAACAGGGCGGTTCCCCCCAGCACCTCGCGCAGGTTGGGGTCGGCGAGCAGCCTGTCGTAGTTCTCCCCGCCGACGAACTCGAAGGTCCCGGCCAGCACGTTCCACTCGTGGAGGCTGTACCACAGGACGAGCCCGAGCGGCAGGAGCACGAACAGCAGGCTGCCGAGGAGTTGCGGGGCGACGAGCAGGTACCCGACCAGGTTGTCGCGGCGGCGCACGGTCCAGAACGCGCGGCCCCCGCCGCTCCCTGGAGCCCGGCGAGCCCGGCCGCCGCCCCCCGCGCTCACCGTGCTCTCAGCGGCCCGCCCGCCGGGGGCCGGCCGGGCGTCGGCCCGGCCGGTCACCGCGGATCCGGAATGTGACGCGGCCACGTCACGCACCCAGCATCGGCTGGATCTTGGCGCACACGCCGCCCAGCACGGCCCTGACGTCGGCGCCGGGCTGCCAGAGCGGGTCGAGCGCGGCCCGCACGGTCTGCGACAGCTCCGCCTGGCCGGTGTGGTTGGGCTTGACGACGCCCTTCTCGATGCCGCTGATCACGACCTTCTGCAGCTGGCCGGGCTTGAGCAGCGGGTTGCTCCTGGCCATGGTGTCCGCGGTGAGCTGGGAGGCCCGGGGCGGCGGGAAGTAGGCGGCGAGCTTGGCCGAGTTGGCGGGGTTGGTGAAGAAGGCGAGGAAGTCGGTGGCCGCCGCCGCGTTGGCGGACTTCTTGAAGACGCCCAGGCCCGCCTGGCCGATCACCGAGTACTCGCCCTTGGGCCCGGCGGGCAGCGGGACGAGGTCCCAGCCGAACTTCGCGTCCTGCAGGAGGGAGGCGCGGGAGATCTGGGTGATGGTCATCGCCGAGTCGCCCGCGAAGAAGTCGGCCGTGGTGCCGGGGCCGGGGAACGCCTTGTCGGTGAAGATCGACTTGTGCAGGAACGTCATGGCCTCGGCCATCTCGGGGCTGTCGAACCCGCAGGTCTTCCCGTCCTCGCTCCAGGCGCGGGCGCCCCAGCCGCCCCACACCGTGGCGAGGTTGTCCCAGCCCTTGTAGTCGAAGTCGCGGACGACCATGCCCGCCTTGCCGGTCTTCGAGGCGACCGCGGCGTTCTGGGCGGCGACCTTCTCCCAGGTCCAGGTGCCGTCCTCGATCATCTCGGCGGGGGTCTTCTGGCCCGCCTTCTTGAGCAGGTCGGTGTTGACGAACACGCCGAACGGCGAGGTGGAGAACGGGTAGGCGTACAGCTTGCCCTCGGCCTGCCAGAGCTTGACCGCCGACGGGGTGAGGTCGTCGAACTCGTACCCCTGGGCCTTGGCCAGCGTGTCGTCGAGCGGCGCCAGCGCGCCGGAGGAGACGAAGTCGGGCGCGGAGCTCTCCAGGATCCAGGCCAGGTCGGGGGCGTTGCCGCCGGCGATCTGGGTGGTCAGGGTGGTGGTGTAGCTCTCGAAAGGGATGGGGTCGAACGTGATCTCGCCGACGTCGGGGTGGGTCTTCCTGTACTCGGCGGCGATCTCGTCGAACAGCTTCAGGTGGGCCTCGTTGGAGGTCCAGATCGTCATGCGCAGCGGCTGCGGGCCCTGCGCGGCGGGGGTGGCCCCGCCTCCCACGCCTCCCCCGCCGCATGCCGTCAGGGTGAGCAGCGCCGCCAGCGCGACGGCCGCGGGCTTTGCGAATGGTTTCATGATCCGATCTCCTTGCTGGGAATCCCCCGGCGGTCGTGGTGGGTGACCGGTCGCCCGGCGGCCGGTGCCGCTCGTCCGGTCGGTAGCCGATCGGTGGCCGGTCGTGGCCGATCGGTGGCCGGTCAGTAACCGGTCACCTGCGGCCAGCGCAGCTCGACGCCGTCGCGGGTGAGCCGCCGCTGGAAGCCGGCGAGCAGGCCCTCGTCCTCGCGTACGGCGTGCGGGGTGGTGGCGTTGTCCAGGCAGAAGGCCGCGAGGGCGCCCGCGGCCTCGCCGACGTTCCACTCCACCGGGTGCAGCCGGTAGGCCCCGTTGGTGATGTGGGTGGTGCCGATGTTCTTGGACGCGGGCAGCAGGTTGGTCATCCGCTGCGGGACGAGCGCGCCGAGGGGGATCTCGAACGGAGAGCTCGCCACGTCGATGTAGTTGTCGCCCCCGGTGGAGGGGTGCAGGTCGATGCGGTACATCCCCACCCCGACGGAGTCGGCGTAGCTCACCGCGCCCTTGTCGCCGCGCACCGCGAGCGACAGGTCCTGCTCGGCCACGGTGTACAGGGCGCGCACGCGGCGCGACTCGCGGATGTAGGGGGCCTGGGCCAGCCCGCCCTCGCCGCCGCCGGTGACGTCGCCGCGCAGGCGCAGGCCGGGAAAACCGGTCCCGCCGTCGGCGCGCGGCGCCTCGGTCTGCATCCAGTACAGCACCGAGCGGGACAGCTCCCGGGCGGCGGCCACGTGCGCGGCGGCGTCCGGCACGTCGATGACCGGGCCCTCCAGGTAGTCGATCATCGGCCAGTTGACCAGGGTGATGTCGCTGTCGTAGGCGCCGTCGGCGAAGTTGCGCCGCGCGGCGATCCTGCGGAACGTCCACAGGTTCGCGTCGCCGGGGTTGAGCCGCTGGTCGGCCTCCACCAGCAGCGGGTCGTCGTCCGGGTTGGGGGTGAAGGAACGTTCCACGATCTCCAGGGTCCTGGGATGCGGGCAGCGCCAGGACAGCAGCCGGTCGCCCCAGAAGCCGGGCTGGTAGCTCTTCCAGAACTCGTAGGCGGCGGGCCTGTCGATGGTGTGGTCGCCGTCGACGTGGTCGATCGCGAAGCACACCGAGACGGCCTGCATGTTCATCGGCTGGGCCTCGGCGGGCGCGCTCGGCTCCCCGGTGTCGCCCTGCGACTCGAACCCCGTCACGTACTCGGTGCCGGTCAGCGGCAGCAGCTCGCCCGTCTCGGTGGCGTCCAGCACGTACGGCGCGACGGCCGTGACCTCCTCTCCCCCGCTCCGGTGCTCCAGGCGCACGGCCCGCACCCGGTCGCCGTCGACCTCCGCGCCGACCGGTCGGTACGGCTGCAGCACGCGCAGCCGCCCCGAACCCCGGTACGGCGCGAGCATGGCCTCGATCACCGCGACCGCGACGCGCGGCTCGTGGCACAGGCGGCTCACGTGCCCGGCGCCCGGGTTCAGCTCCCGCCAGGCCCGCGACCGCCCGGTCAGCGGGTAGTGGTCGCGGTAGTAGCCGCGGATGCCCTCGCGCAGCGCCCGGTAGGAGGCCGTGACGCCGAACCGCTCCACCCAGGAGTGCTCGTCGGGCGGCACGGCCTGGCTGGTCAGCTGCCCGCCGAGCCAGTCGTACTCCTCGGTCAGGATCACGGTGCGCCCGGCCCGCAACAGCGCCAGGGCGGCGGCGACGCCGCCCAGCCCTCCGCCGACGACCACCGCGTCCGCCGATATCTCCACCACGTCGGGGGTCTCTCCCATCATCGTCGTTCTCACTGCCTTCTCGCCGTTCCCGGCGCTCTCGCCGCTTGCGGCGCTCTCGGTGGTCTCACTGCCGGTCAGCTCCGGACCGGCGCGAGCGTGGATCCCTCGACCAGCTCGCAGGCCAGTAGCTCCTGCGGCGTCCCCCCGCCGCTCTCCAGCACCTCCGCCAGCAGCTCGACGGCCCTGCGGCCCATCTCCTGCCGGGGGATGCGGAACCCGGTGAGGTCGACGTCGACGCGGACGGGCCTGGTCGGCGCGCCCAGCGCGAGGATCGACAGGTCGCCGGGGATCGTGAGACCCCGCTCGCCCGCCGCGTGCATGATCGCCACGGCGTCGGCGGGCTCCTCGACGAAGGCCGCGGTCACCCCGGTGGCCGACAGCTCCCCCAGGATCTCCTCGGGGGTCCTGCCGATCACCGGCACGTGCGACCCCTCGGCCCCGACGGCGGCCACCGCCTCGCGGAAGCCGCGCATGCGGTCGGCCGGCGACTCGGCGCCCGCCCCGGTGCCGACGTAGGCCAGCCTCCGGTGGCCGAGCCCCGCCGCCCGGTCGACCAGGGCCCGCACCGCGGGCGAGTAGTCGGCGCCCACGTACGGCACCGGAGCGCCCGCGTCGTCGCGGCGGCCGATGGAGACGAAGGGGATGCCCTCCGCCAGCAGCCGGGCCAGGTCGTCGCGGTCGACGGCGCGCCCGAGGAGCACGCAGCCGTCGGCCAGCCGCACCCGGCTGTCCTCGTTGAAGATCCGGCGCCGCTCCCCCGCGGCCCTGGCGCTGGTGAACAGCAGCAGGTCACAGCCCATCTCCTCGGCGCACTCCTCGATGCCGAGCAGGAAGGGATGGTAGAAGTCGGCGCTCGCGGTCGGGAAGACCGCCTCGTAGGTGAAGACGCCCAGGATGCGGTTGCGCCGCTCGGCGAGCCGCCGGGCGATCGGGTCGGCCACGTATCCGGTCTCCCTGATCACCCTCAGCACCCGCTCGCGCGTCTCCGGGGCGATGCGGACCTCGGCGTCGGTCCGGTTGTTGAGAACGAGCGACACCGTCGTCTGGCTCACCCCCGCGATGCGGGCGATGTCCTGCTGGGTGAGCCGGCGGCCGGGGGAGGTCACGATCCGTAGCGTCCGATCTGCTGATAATGCGCATTAGCGAGGTTGGGACGTCATCCTGCAATCAGCCACCGGATCCTGTCAAGAGTCGAGCACCTGGATCATGAAACGGAAATTTAGCCGGTGATAATTCGTATTAGCACCTTGACGAGCAGACGCGTCCGGCCGAACCTTTGCGATCAGAGAGATGTCCTCACCATCACTCACGGTGAAAGTTGTCGCGAAGGGACGGTCAATGTCTGAACCCCTCCTGGACCGCCGCGGACTCCTGCGCGCGGCGGTCGGCGCCGGTGTGGCCGGCGGCCTCGGGCTCGCCCTCCCCGGGGCGGCCACGGCAGCGATCGCGGAGACGTCCGCGCCGGCCGGTACGGCGGCCGCGCTGGGACCCGCCGGATTCCCCACGTACCAGTACATCGGCACGCCGTTCGACAAGGCGAGCCTGCGCTACAACCCGACCAACGAGCTGATCTTCCCCTGCGTCCGGGGCATGTACGACAAGATCGCCGGCCCGCTGGGGCGCTACTACCTCTACTACGCCCCGCACGACGCGCCCGGCGGCATCTGCCTGGCCTACGGCGACTCGCTCGGCGGCCCGTTCACCGAGTATCCGAACAACCCGATCATCTCCAACACCTGGTCACCGCACTACTCGGTGAGCCACGTCTCGTCGCCGCACGTCATCTGGAACGCCGCCGACCGGCGGTTCCGCATGTACTTCCACGGCGAGAACAACACCACCCGGATGGCCTGGTCGACCGACGGCGTGCGCTTCACCTACCACGGCACGGTGCTGACCACCGCGATGATCCCCGGCTCGACGGAGACCTCCTACGCCCGGGTCTTCGAGCACGCGGTCCCGGGGCTGGGCAACAGGTACGTCATGCTCTTCATGGGCGTCACCGGCGGCTCCCGCAAGATCTTCTGGGGCTGGTCGTCCGACGGCGGGGACTGGCGGTTCGACCCTGCCCCGCTGGTGTCGCCCGCCCTCGACGGGCAGAGCGACCTGTCCGGGCCGCACCTGCTCAAGCGCAACGGCACCGCGTACGTCGTCTACCACGGCAACAGCGGGAACATGTTCCTCACCGAGGTTGGCAACGCCTTCGACCGGGAGGTCCACCTCGGCGTCTTCCACCGGCCCCTGGCCGGCGCCCCCGACAGGGGACGCAGCGCGGCGCCCTCCTTCGGCACCGACGGCGGCGTGGAGTACATGTTCTACGAGGCGGGCCAGCGGAGCGGGTCGACGATCGCCGTCGCCCGCGCCGTCTAGGAACGCGCGCCCCCGGACGGTTCGCCCCGGCGCGACCGTCCGGGCCGGGCTCGCACGGCCCGGCCCGGAACCCGCCGAGCGCCATGCGACCCGAGGGGCGAGCCGCCTGGCGTCCCCGGGAAACCCGGGAAAGGGGCCTTCCCGCGACGGCGGTGGGAGCATGGAGGCATGAACGTGGTGGTGCTGTCCGACACCCACGCGCCCCGGCGGTGGAAGTCGTGCCCGCCGGCCGTGGCCGAGCACCTGCGGGGCGCGGACCTGATCCTGCACGCGGGCGACGTCTGCGTCGCCGGGGTGCTGGACGAGCTCGCCGCCTACGCCCCGGTACGCGCGGTCAAGGGCAACAACGACGGGCCGGACGTGGTGGCCCCCGAGACGCTCGAGCTGGATCTGGGCGGGCTTCGCGTGGCGATGATCCACGACAGCGGCGCGGCCCAGGGGCGGATCGCCCGGATGCGGCGCCGGTTTCCCGAGGCCGACCTGGTGGTGTTCGGGCACTCCCACATACCTCTGGACCACGGCGACGACGGGTTCCGCATCTTCAACCCCGGATCACCCACCGACCGCCGCCGCCAGCCCCACGGCACCCTGGGCACCCTGCGCGTCGAGGAGGGCCGCCTCGTCGAGGCGAGGATCATCCCCGTCACCTGACTCCCCGGCGACGCGGGAACCGCGAACGGCCCTCGGCCACTCGTCGATCAGCACGGCGGCCGCCACCGCCTTCGGCGCCCGCGTCTCCTCCGCCGGATCCGGGGGCACGTCCAGGACCGCTCGGGATCTGCCACCGGGACCGTCCTCGGCTCGGTCGCCGTGCCGAACACCGGAGGCCGGAACCCGGTGATCCACCCGGCCGGAGGCGGCGCCGGCGGAAGATCCGGAAAGCCCCTCCCCCGGCCGTCCGCCGTGGCCGTCAGACGACCAGGTCGGCGAGGCGGTCGACCTGGTCGGCGTCACGGGCCCAGCAGTAGAGCATCACCTCGTCGGCGCCGAGGTCCGTGAACGCGCCGATCACGTCGCGGATCCGCTCCGGCGTGGTGAGCATGTTCTCGACGACCCGGGTGGTGTCGCCCAGGAAGCCGTAGTAGGAGGTGATCGCCTCCGTGGCGTCCCTGACGGTGTCCTCGGGGCCGAGGGCGACGTTGACCTGCGCGACCATGCGAGGCCGCCCGTGCCGTCCCGCCTGGGTCCAGGACCTCTCGACGTCGCGCATGAGCCCGTCGGCCATGCCGGCGGGTGCGGCGCACAGGTACCCGTCCCCCCATTGGGCGACGCGCTCCACGGCGGCGGGGGCGAAGGCACCGATCAGGATCTCCGGGCCGCCCTCGCGGACGGGGGCCGGGCCGATCGGGCCGACCTCCTCGCTGTAGGGCTCACCGGACCAGACGCGCCGCAGCGTCGCCAGCTGCCGGTCGAGCCGGTGCCCGCGTCCCCGGACGTCGACTCCCGCGGCGTGGTAGTCGTCCTGGCGCGTCCCGATCCCGATGCCGAGGGTGAAACGGCCTCCGGACATGCGGTCCAGGGTCACGGCCTGCTTGGCGAGCAGCACCGACTCGCGAAGGGGACCGAGCAGCACCTCGGTCTGTACGCGGATCCGCGAGGTCGCCCCCGCGATGGCCGCCAGCGTGATCATGGGCTCGGGGTTCGAGTAGACGAGACGGTCGAGCAGGCCGAGGGTGGTGAAGGGGCCGGCGTCGGCACGCCGGGCCCAGGAAAACAGCGACAAAGGATCGCTGATGGGCAGGCCAAGACCTACGTTCATGGAATCCAACCTCCAGAAGGGCATGCGATGACAACTGCCGCCCTTCCAGCACCGGACACGGTCACCGTGCGCGGCGCGCTCCCGTACTGCGACGTCTTTCCGGGGAGCGCGATCCTTGGAGTGCCACCATTCTACCCGCCACCGCATCCCCTCCCCCACCCCAGCTCACACCCGCACGGGTTCCGCGGGTACGCCCACCCGCGCGCTGTGCCGGAGGAAACCGCCGCCCTGCAGTACGAGGATGAGCACGCCCGTGGCGGCCAGCGCCGCCCACAGGCCGGCCAGCCCCCAGGCCGCCGTCACCGGAGCCGCCGCCAGCGCGAGCAGGCCGTACCCCGCCACGGCCGACCCCAGGCCCCAGGCCGGGCGCCTGAGCCCGGTCAGGCCGGCGGACATCGCGATCCCGCAGCTGTTCGCGGTGGCGTAGAGGGCCAGCAGCGGCACCAGCGTGAAGGCCAGGGTCAGTACCTCCGCGTCCGAGGTGAACAGGCCGATCACGAAGGTGCCGAAGAAGGTCAGCACGAGTGCGCCCGCGACCGCTCCGGTGGCCGCGAGCAGCAGCGCCACCCGGTTGACCAGGCGGGCGGCGGCGGGAGAGGTGGCCCTGGCGATCTCCGGCGCCGACGCCTGGCCGACGGCGAACGCGGTCAGCGCCAGGAACTCGGCCAGCGATCTGAGGATCGCGTGTGCGGCCGCCCCCTGCGCGCCCGTCCGCGCGACGACGTAGGTCAGGCTGCCCAGGACCGTGAACTTGATCAGCACGGTGGCGGACAGCGGGATGCCCACCCGGGCCATGCTCAGGATCTCGCGTGACCGGGGGCGTCCGGGCCACAGCGGCTGCCCGGCCAGTCCGGGGACGCGCAGCAGGCAGACGTTCGAGACCGTCACGGCGACGGCCGTGGAGACCACCAGCGCGATGCCGGTGCCGTGGACGCCCAGCCGGGGCACGAGGGCGACGAGCAGGACCACCTCGGCGGCCGTGCTCGACAGGCTCGACCAGAGCACCTGCCGGCTGCGGCCCAGCGCGATCAGCGCCGCGTTGGCACCGCCGCCCGCGGACAGCAGCAGCACGTTCAGCGCCAGGAGCGGCGGCAACATGCCGAACTCGGCCGTCACCTCGCCGGGTACCCCGCTCGCCCGCGCGATCAGCGGGACGCAGAGCACGACACCGGCACCCGCCGTACCGAGCGCGATGGTCAGCCAGCGCGCGTCACGCAGGATCGGCAGCGCCTCGACCGGGTTCTCCCGATGGGGCGCCACGAACGGCGTCATGCCGCGCAGCCCGGCGGCCACCGCGGCGGTGACCGGGTTGAGGACGGCGCCGGCGAGCGCGAAGGCGGCCAGCGCCGCCGTCGCCCGGTGTCCGAGCAGGGCGGTGCTGACGAGCTGGGCGATGATCCCGGCACTCATGGACAGGAAAAGGGGAACGGCCGCGCTCAGGATCGCGCGAAGAGGAGAGGACATGAACACAAAATCCCGGGGGGTTCGCCCGCCCGGGATGCATGATCAGTATACCATCCGGTTCGCGTGACGATCGCCGAGCCGGTCACGGCTCCGATCATGAGCAGCGTCGCGACCCCGCCGTCATCGTCTCGGCCGGTCCACCTCGCGCAGGCCCCTGCGAAGAGGCAGGCTCCTACGAAGAGATCGCCACGCGGCTGATTCGAGCTCGTCGATCAGAGGAGCCGCCTCCGGCCCCTGATCAGATGAACGGGCCGACGAGGCCGGCGAACTCCTCCGCGCCGACGATCCGCACGCCCAGGCTCTCGGCCTTGGCCCGCTTGGAGCCCGCGTTCTCCCCGGCCACCAGCAGGCTCGTCTTCTTCGAGACGCTGGAGGAGGATTTGCCGCCGGCGCGTTCGATCAGCTCGTTCATCTGGTTGCGGGTCAGCGCTTCCAGCACTCCGCTCATGGAGCCGGTGACCACGACGGACATCCCGGCCAGCGGCAGTTCGGACGTGCCGTCCGCCTTGACGCCGGTGCCGGTGTCAGGGCCGGGGGCGGCGGGTGGCCTCCAGCCGGGCTCGGTCATGGTGACCCCGGCCGCCACCAGCTTGTCGATGAGGTCGGCGAGCTCGACCAGCTCGGCCACCACCCCCGGGGCCTTCTTCGGGCCGAGGCCCTCGACCGCCTCGATCGCCTGGGCGTCGGCGGTGCGGATGGCGTCCATGCTGCCGAAGTGCCGGGCGATGCGGCGGCTCATGGAGCGGCCGGTGCCGCGCACGCCCAGCGCGCAGAACACCCTGCTGAGCGGCTGGGCCTTGGCCCGCTCGATGGCGGCGAGCAGGTTGTCGGTGCTGGTGGCGCCCATCCGCTCCAGGCCCAGCACCTGCTCGCGGGTCAGGGAGAACAGGTCGGCGAAGTCGGCGATCAGCCCGGCGTCGAGCATCTGCTGGATGCGGCTCTCGGCCAGGCCCTCGATGTCGAGCTGGTCGCGGCCGGCGGCGTAGCCGATGGAGGCGATCGTCCGGCAGGCGCGGCCGCGCACGCACCGCCACCGCTCCTGGGAGGCGTCGATCTCGTCGCCGCACAACGGGCAGACCCGCGGGATCGGGATCGGCCGCTCGTCGCCGGTGCGCAGGTGCACGACCGGGGCCTCGACGCGGGGGATCACGTCGCCGGCCTTGTAGACGACCACGGAATCGCCGAGCATCAGGCCCCGGCGGGTGATGTCGGCGACGTTGTGCAGGGTGGCGTAGGTGACGGTGCTGCCGTCGAGCACGACCGGCTCCAGCACCGCCCGCGGGGCGATGATGCCGCTGCGGCCGACGTTCCACTCCACGTCGAGCAGTTTGGTGATCTTCTCGGTGGCGGGCAGCTTGTAGGCGATCGCCCACCGGGGCGCGCGCGAGCTGAACCCGGCCTGCGCCTGGTCGGCGGCGAGGTCGCACTTGATCACGATGCCGTCGATGCCGAAGGGCAGCTCGGCCCGCCTGGCGGCGATCTGCTCGACCCGCTCCTGGATCCGCTCCAGGGTGGTGGCGACGATCCCGCCGACGTCGGTGACGGCGGGGGTCTGCGCCCCCTGGGCGGCGACCCACGCCATGACCTCGCTGTGCGGCAGCTCGCGCAGCCGCACGGCCTGCTCGGAGGTGTCATCGGGGCGTGACAGCGCGCCGTAGCCGAAGAACGTCAGCTCGCACACGTACGGCCGGTCCTGGGCGCGCAGCGTGCCGGCGGCGGCGCTGCGCGGGTTGGCGAACGTGGTGCCGTCGTGCGCCTGGCGCTTGAGGCACGCCTGCTCGAACTGCTCGGCGGTCATCATCACCTCACCGCGCAGCTCCACCGTGACCGGCTCGGCCAGCCTGGCGGGCAGCCCCACGATGGTGCCAATCGCGT